>CAISTO010000286.1 GCA_903888395.1 uncultured Bacteroidota bacterium
CCTTTGTAATTTGGGTGATTCGTTAAATATCCGTTGGTTAAACTTTGTAAAGTATTGATGGCAATCATTGGTATTTGCAAAGCATAACAATAACCTTTTACCGATGAAACACCCACACGCAAACCAGTATAACTTCCTGGACCTTTGCTCACCGCTATGGCATTTAAATCGTGCAAAGTAACACCTGCAACATCCAATACTTTTTGTACTAAAATATGTAATTGCGAAGCATGGTTATTGCCTAATTTATCTTCGGCAAGCGCAATGGTTTTACCCTCTTTTGCAATAGCAACTGAACAAATTTCAGTAGCAGTTTCTATACAAAGAATCAATGCCATTAATTAGAAATTCAATAAGTCGTTTAACTTAGCTGCTACCTTATCAGCATTCGGAAGCATTTCGGCTTCTAATCCCATATTAAGCGCAACAGCAGGTAAGTTTTTAGATCCAATGGTCATAACGGGTGCGTCTAATTTTGTAAAACATTGTTGCATAATTCTTGCTGCTAAACTTTCGGCAAATGAATTCAATAAAGGCTCTTCAGTAACTACCAAACATTTTCCATGCTTGGTAACACTGGCCATAATTGTTGCTTCATCTAATGGTTGTAGTGAACGTAAATCCACAATTTCCACTTTTCCTTCAAATTGTTTAGCAGCTGCTAAACTCCAATACACGCCCATTCCCCAAGTAATAATGGTACAACTTTCACCATTTTCTATGGCGTCATTGCTGGCATGTTGTACAATATTTGCTTTGCCAAATGGCAATATATAATCTTCATCGGGTTCAATGCAACGCGCCAATTCCGTTCCAGGATTTTTACTCCAATAAAGTCCTTTATGCTCTAACATGATACAAGGATTTCCATCGTAATAAGCAGCTTTCATTAAACCTTTCATATCGGCAGCATTACTTGGGTAAGCTATTTTTATTCCTTTTAAAGTGAGTAAAGTAGATTCAATACTTCCACTGTGGTAAGGACCGCCTCCGCCATAAGCACCAATTGGAATTCTGATGACACAACTCACCGGAAATTTTCCCATGGTTAAGTAACTTGATTTGGTAATTTCACAAACTAATTGGTTTACGCCACTCCAAACATAATCGGCAAATTGAATTTCAACAATTGGCTTAATGCCTACTGCACTCATTCCAACGGTAGAACCTACAATATAAGCTTCTTGAATGGGCGTATTGAACACGCGGTGTTCTCCATATTTACTGGCTAAAGTAGCAGCTTCACGAAACACGCCTCCAAGCCTTGCTCCTACATCCTGACCATAAAAAATAGCTTCGGGATGGGTACGCATAATTTCATCAACGGCATGTAAAGCAGCATCCACCATTACTGTTGGCTCTTTGCCTTCTGGTGTTCTATTACCTACTTCCTCTGTTGCTTTTGATGGTGCAAACACGTGATGTTCCAAAGTGTCAATATTTGGTTCAGGAGCATTTACCGCATCATTAAATTGCGAAGCTACATATGCAATGGCCTCTTCGTTTATTTTATCTAATTCATTGCTGTAAGCAATATTATTTTCTAAAATATAATTTCTTAATTTTGGAAAAGGATCGTTAGCAGTATGCTTTTCCATGTCCTCATCAGTACGATACCATTCCTTGCGAACACCTGAAGTATGGTGACCTAATAAAGGAACTTTAGCACATAATAATAAAGGCGCACGGTGAACTCGCACATAAGCCAAACATTCTTTAATGGTTTGGAACGAAGCGGCAAAATCGCTTCCATCTACTCTTCTGCGCTCTAATCCTTTAAATCCTGCGGCATATTCATAGGCATCCATGGCACGCATTTCATCGCCACTGGCGCTAATTCCCCAATTATTGTCTTGTACAAAATATATGATGGGTAGTTTTTTTAACACTGCCATTTGTAATGCTTCTGCAATTTCGCCTTCGGTTACAGAACCATCTCCAAGGCTACAAATAACAACTGGTTTTTCATCAGGATTATTCAATCCTTGACTTTCTTTGTAAGCTACTGCATGTGCCATACCTGTAGTTGGAATGGCTTGCATTCCGGTAGCGCTACTTTGATGTGGCATTACAGGAATTCCTTCTCTTCGTAACGATGGATGTGAATAATAACTTCTTCCTCCCGAAAATGGGTCATCGGCTTTGGCCAATAACTGCAACATTAATTCGTAAGGAGTAATTCCAAAACCCAATAACATGCTTTCGTCACGGTAATAGGGCGATGCAAAATCAAACGCTTTTAACTGAAATGCTAAGGCTAATTGAACGGCTTCATGTCCTTTACTGGTTGAATGCACATATTTGGTAATGCTACGGTTAGCATCATAAATATCGGCCATGGCACGGGCCGTACACATTAATTGGTAAGCTTTTAAAATTACTGAATTTTCCATTGGTAAATAAGAACCGCAAGTTTAATTATAAATTATGAATTATAAATTATAAAGTATGAATTATAAATTATGAAGTCCCGATAAATCGGGAAAGTATGAATGATGAAGTATGAATGATGTAAGAAAGAAATATTTAACAAATCATCATTAGGCGGGTTTCACCAGGTTTTTCTATTGGAGCACGGTGAATACAGGGTAATACTTTACTTTCGGGATGGTCAATGGCCAAGCGCCATAAGTTACCATGACCTAAGTTTATAGGGCATGCCGCTGGCAATGCTTGGTAATGTAAATCGTAAAAATGTTCTTTTAAAAATAAATCAAAACCCGCATCTTCTTTCCCGTATAGTTTCTTTAGTTCAAGGCGTATTTTGGGAACAAGTATTTTTTGTTGTGCTTGTGAATTGGGTAAAATTTCACTGGCCTCACCAAAATAAGTGCATAAAAAAGTGTCGCTTGGAATTGGAGATCTATCTACGTGAAAGGAATATACATCGGTTGGAATTAAAGGATAAGCATCATCTCTATCGTAACACCTAATGAGATTAAGGACTGGCGATGCGCCATGTGCTTTTAAAATTGCTAAGTCGTTTAACAATATATTCCGAGCCAGCTGCCCTTGTTCACTTAACTGAAGTTCACGAAGTTCCTCTTCCTCCAATTCCGCTATGTTTTCTGTGAGTGATATTTTATTTACAATTTCAGAAAAATCACCTTGTAAATTACGCGTCCAACAAAGTGCATTTACATCACCATGAAAAGGTGTAGCAATAAGTTCATTAAAACTGCTAACGCAATGAATTTGATGATGATCATTCAATAAATCTAACAAGATGGTATTTATAAAAATTTATTTTTTACCCTGTAAATATTTACTTCGTCACCATTGCTAATGCTAGTTTTTTCTAATAACATTCCATTTTTCAAAGCCACTTTTATAGAGTCAATATTTTCTGGAACAATGACCGAAATGAGTGATTCACTAAAATTATTTTCAAAAGCAAATGCTTTACATTTAATAGCTGCTTCTGTTGCATAACCTTTTCCGCGGTGACTTGGCATAATTGCATAACCAATTTCTAGTTCTTCTTTTCCATCTATTGTTTGAATCAGTATACCACACTGACCAACAAACTCATGAGTGTTTTTATCAATTAAAGCATTCGTACCTCCAGTTCCATTATCATAACGGTTATTAATTTTTTCAAACCATATTTTACAATATTCAATAGGATCATTTATTAATAATTGTTCTTGGCTAAAAATGTATTTTAAGGAATCTGGATATTTGCAAAACTTTAGCCAAGTTTCAAAATCATTTGCA
>CAISTO010000287.1 GCA_903888395.1 uncultured Bacteroidota bacterium
ATATAATAAAAAGGTAAAATCAGGAAGAATATTTTGCTAGCATTTAGCATTTGCATTGGATATTTCATGCTTAGTTTCCAAGCAATTTTTCCTGGATTTCCATAACTGTATAAAATTTCCATTTTCTCAAAACCAGCAGTTTTTAGTTTTTCTGCCATTTCAGCTACTGGATATCCATCGCGAACATGTTCGCCAATAAAACTTTCACCCGTTTCTTCGTGTACATCGCTTCCACCTTGGTCGCTAGGAGTAGAAATGAGTAACATAGCGCCAGGTTTTAATGCTTGATGGTAATTAGTAAACACATCTACATCTTCTAAAATATGTTCCATTACATCTACACAAAGAATTAAATCGTATTTGTTAGTGGCAAATGGTTTTGTTAAATCGGCAAACTGAAATTTGGCATTATTTAAACCAACTTTACCAAAAAACTCATTGCAATCAGCAATTTGTTTTTCCATAACATCTAATGAATCAATGGTGTAATGATTTTTATGCTTGGCTAAAAAGTAACTGTATTGTCCAAAACCCGAACCAGCATCGCAAATCAATGCTTTTGGATTATTATTAATCCAAGTTTTTAGTTCACGGTGAATGTGCCATGAACGCAGTAACAATAAATCTAAAAGGCTGTAAAATATTTTACGTAAAATGGTGAATTTGTTAAATACAATTCCTAGGTCTTTTTTAATTGGATCGTAATTCATGAATACTTATTATGCTATGTAATTATAATTTATAAAATTTATTTTCCTTTATTTTCGTCTTCTTCTTTTACTTTTTTCATCACTTCTTCCATATGAAAAACGTAATCTAAACTTTCATCTACCAAAAAAGTAAGTTCAGGAACTATGCGTGCTTGATTCTTTATTTTTATGGCTAATTTATGTCTTATTTCTTTGTTATGAACGTTTATTAATTTCAATAATTCCACTTTATTGGTGGCATTTAAAAAACTCAAAAACACTTTTGCAAAACCCAAATCAGGCGATATTTCAACCTTGCTTATGGTAATAAATGCATTGTTAAAAGTGTTTCCTTCTCTTAAAAATATATCAGACAAATGTTGTTGAATGATGCCTGCAAACTTTTCCTGACGAATACTCATTTTATTTTTTAATAGCCGCAAATATAAGCGGGCAAATGTAAAATAGCTATTTATGTAGTAAGTTTTTAGAAAAAGGCTTGCTCTTTATTCATTTTACTAAAGTTTTCTTACCAACATTAACCCATCGCGAATTGGTAATAAAATATTTTCTACTCTTTTGTCATCAGTAATTTTCATATTGAGTTCATGTAAAATTTTGGTGTCTCTGTTTTTTTCAATGGCAGAATTGTCCAAAACTTTTCCGCTCCAAAGTACATTGTCTAATAATATAAAAGCTCCAGCAGGAATTATTTCCATGACCAATTCATAATATTTTTCGTAATTAGGTTTGTCCGCATCTATAAAAACCAAATCGAAAGGTTGTTTTAGTGTTCTAATTATTTGGTAAGCATCACCAATTATAGGTACTATTTTTCCTGAGTTGCCTGATTGAACAATAAAATCATTCACCAGTTCTTCATTTTCAGGATTTACATCTATAGTAAAAAGTTTTCCTTCGCTTTGCAATCCCTCTGCTAAGCAAATGGCTGAATAACCAGTATAAGTTCCAATTTCTAAAATGTATTTAGGCCTTATCATATGGCTAATCATGCTTAAAAACCTGCCTTGGAAATGTCCGCTAATCATTCGAGGTTGTAAAATATTAGCATTGGTATACCTATCCAAACTTTTTAAAACTTCGTTTTCGGGAGTTGAAAAAGTGTTACAATAGTGTTGTAAATTATCAGGAACTATGTTAAAACTCATGAGACAAAAGTAATATTTACTAAAAATTTATCAGTAAAATTAATTTAAAAATAATGTCATTTCGGTAAAAAGCCATGAATATCCAACAATTGTCATGTTCAATTTTGATGCTGCTCAGAATTAGGAAATTTAGTGTAAAAAAACTGTCATAAGCAATGTATTTGATTTGCATCATGCTATTTATTTCTCAAGTGTAACGACTTTCGCAGTCTTAAAATTAATAACCAAAATACCACAATGAAAAAAAACTTATTTACAATTCTTTTTTTAGCAAGTATTGCTACAAATTTATTTGCACAAAGCACTACAACATCAGATTCACTTAGTATGACTATAGGAACCGCTGTAGATGTATATTACAATTTACAAACAGGAAAAAAAGATACTGTTAGTAACAGAAATTGGCATTTGGCCTTTGCGGTTAGAAATGCACAACCACCTACAAGAACTATGCAAGCTGCTACCGTTTTAATTAATGAAGGCAGAGGCGTTTCATTATATGAAACCAACAAAACTTTAGCAGATTGGAACAACTTTGATACCACAGGTTGGAATACATGGAAGCCAGCTTATAACAGCGATTCAAGTTGGGATGTTGGCGCATTTAACAAAAATAGAGACACCGCTCAATCATTTGATTATGGTTGGGGAATGTATAATATGACATCTCGCGATGTAAGTGGTTCTAAAATATATTTAATAGCAGTAGATAATGCGCAAAATCCATTTGGAACGCCAACTAATTTCAGAAAAATTTGTATCCAAAAAATAGTTTACGATACACAATGGGTTTTTACTATTAGTAAATTAGACGGAACTGATAGCAACACTGTTACTATTAATAAAAAAGATTTTACCGGTAAATTATTCGCTTATTATAATATGAATGCCAATATTGTAATTGATAGAGAACCAATTCCTGCTAACCAATGGAATTTATTATTTACACGTTACAAAGCATTAGTAACTCTTGGACCTACTACTATTATGTATCCAGTTATGGGTGTTTTACAAAACATGAATACCATGGCTTATAAATTAACTGGATCAACTGCATTTACCGCAAACTATGATACCATGAAATTTATTCGTAAAATTAGAACAATAGATTGGGATTGGAAAGTTATAACTACTTCTCCTGGCGAATGGCCAATAGTGGATACAACTGTTTATTTCACTAAAAATGCTAACCAAATAAACAAAATTAAATTTACAAGATATTATGCTGCTAGCGATAGACAAGTGATTGTATTTAATAAAACTAAATATGATGCATTGGCTGTAAATGAAGCCATAAAAAACAAATTACAAGTAAGTGTATATCCAAATCCAGCAACTGAAAATTTGTTTGTGGAATTAGATTCAAAAATTAAAACTGCACAAATTAATATTTCTGATTTAAGTGGTAAGTCAATTATAAATACTAAATTGTCAAACCAAAATAACATAGACATCAGTGGTTTACAATTAGGAATGTACATGCTTACCGTTTCTACCGAAAATGGAAGCGAAACAGTGAAGTTTATTAAACAATAATTTTATCATTCAAATAATTTGAACACTTTCCAACACATTTTTATTAAAGGCATCAACAAGGTATTTTTTACCTTGTTGATGTTTGGATGTGTTTGTTTGGTAAATGCACAAACAGCCATTGACACTGTAAAAAGCAGAGGTTTAAATGAAATAATTGTTACTGGTCAAATTGGAGAAACAACACAAAAGAATTCAGTTTTAAAAGTAAAAGTGATTGATATAAAACGCATCAATTTACAAGGAGCATATAACTTACCATCGCTTTTAGCAAATGAGTTAAATGTAAGAATAAATTATGATCCAATGCTTGGAAATAGCATTAGTTTACAAGGAATTTCAGGTCAAAATATTAAAGTAATGATTGATGGAGTTCCAGTGATTGGACGTGAAGGTGGAAGTATTGATTTATCGCAAATAAACCTTTCGAGTGTGGAAAGAATAGAAATGATAGAAGGACCAATGGGTGTGAATTTTGGTTCCGATGCAATGGGCGGAGTCATTAATATTATTACAAAAAAATCAATAAAAAATCATTCCAGAATAAGTGCTGGTTCATATGCTGAAAGTATTGGTCAATATAATTTTGATATACAAGCAAGCACAGGATTTAAGAAGTTTGGTTTACAAACTAATTTTCAAAGAAATTTTTTCCAAGGATTCTCCACTGATGAAACATCAAGAGCTAAAACTTGGAAGCCAAGAACACAATATTTAGCCGATTTAAATTTTTCGTACTTCATTAAAAATGGAACATTAAGATTTAATAATAGTTTTTTTGATGAAAAAACTACAGATAAAGGCGTTTCCACTATCAATTCGTTTGAGGGTACAGCTACTGATCAATATTATTTAACAAGAAGAATTGGTTCTAGTTTATTTTACGATAAAAAATTAAATAACAAATGGAGTTTAAACGTAATTGCTACATATCAAAATTACAGAAGAATTCGCAGGTCGGTATTTATTGACCTTACCACTTTAGACGAACATTTGGTAAATGATGCCGATGTTCAAGATACCAATTACTTTAATTTATACATGAGCAGAGGAATTTTAACCAATAGAACTGCACATAAAAAATTAAATTATCAGTTGGGTTATGAAGTAAATATAGATGAAGTTACAGGTTCTAAAATTAAAAATGGATCTGCTTCCATTGGTGATTATGGATTGTTTGGTAGTGCTGAATTGAAAGTAAATAAACATTTAGTAATTAGGCCTGCCGTTCGTTATGTTTACAATACTCAATTTGCTGCGCCTATTATTCCATCGTTAAACATAAAATTTGATTTCAATACCAATTGGGCCGTGAGGGCATCTTATGCCAGAGGTTTTAGAGCGCCATCGTTAAAGGAATTACATTTAGCCTTTTTAGATCCAAACCATAATTTACGTGGTAACGAAAACTTAAAAGCAGAAACAGGGCATAATTTTCAATTGACTTTTACCCGAACTGCTAAAATTTATAAAAACTATACTTTAACCATTGAACCCATGTTATTTTACAATAAAATAAATAACATGATTGATTTGGTTAGGTTAAATGCTACTACTGTTGCTGCGCAATATAACAACATTGCTAATTTTGAAAATGCGGGTTTTAATTTAAACACATCTGTGGCAAGTAATACTGTTACTATGCAAATTGGTTATGCATTTAGTGCAAGACAAAACTCAATTATGGCAATGTCAAATACAAATACCTATTTTTACACCAACGAATTTAGAGCCAATACAAGTTATACTTTTACCAAAACTGAAACGAGTATAAGTTTATTTTATAAATACAATGGTGCGATACAAAATTATCAATACAATATGAGTGATAATACCATTATACTTGGTCATATTGCGGATTTTAGTTTGCTTGATTTAACTGTAAACAAATATTTTTTAAAGCGTAAAGTAAATGTAACATTTGGTTCAAAAAACATATTAAATACTATCAATGTGCAAGCAAATTTAGTGAGCGGGCCGCATGGCAGTGCTGGAAATAGTGCTTTAATTGCCATGGGTAGAACCTTTTTTACAACACTTAAAATCAATTTAGATTTTATTTCAGCCGATAAAAATTCAATTAATAACAAAGAAAAAGCAATTTCAAATTAGAGATTGGTTTTTAAAAATAATAACGTGATAAAATATAAATATATAATACTAATAGTTTTTGCTTCATTGCTTATGCTCACATCATGTGAAAAAGCAGAGGTTCCAATTAAATTACCTCCTCGTGGCAATACTTCATTTGTATCCATTACACTTGGAAAAGATTTTGAAAAGCAAGCTTTTTATAATTTAAAAGATAGCCAAATTACATTAGTTGATAATAAAAGTTGGGATTTAGCTTTTGAAGCAGCGCCATTTGGAAATAAAATAACTTTAAATGGTGGAACAGATATGTATGCCGCTAGAACTAACAGTAAAACTTTTTTCAATACCAATAATCCCGATACTTTTAATTATAAATGGGATGCGCCTTGTGGTTGCTTCGATTCATTAGCAATAAGAACTGAGCCTCCTTTTAACACTTATGTTTATATTATAGACAGAGGTTATTTATATACTACAGACAGGTATTTTCAATTTAAACTTTTAAGTATTTCTAATTCTCAATATTATTTTGAATATGCTAGTTTAACTAATCCTAGTGTAATAACTAAAAAATTAATAGACAAAAATCCTAATAAATTAAACGTATATTTTAGTTTTTCAACGCCTAATACATACTTAGACTTTGAACCAAATAGAGATGATTGGGATTTTTGTTTTGTAAAATACAGATTTGTTTTTTACGAAACCACGCCAATCACAAAATATGTGGTAAGAGGTATTTTTATAAATACATCAAAAATAGTGGTAGCAGTTGATAGCACTCAAAAATTTGAAGCCATTACTCCATCATACGCTATCAATAAATGTAAGTATTCAGGTTTAAGAGATGCCATGGGTTACGATTGGAAAGTTTATAACTTTACAACAGGCCAGTACAACGCTAGAACTTATGTAAATTACATGATTAAAGATAAACACATTGATGCTATTTACAAATTACGTTTCCTTGATTTTAATGACAATGGTATAAAAGGTACTCCTAAGTTTGAATACGTTTTATTGAAATAAAATTTTATTTATTTTTAGTAAATAAACACTCATCAATTTTTGCTAATTGCAAATTGCTTCCTTCGACAAGCTCAGGATGACATTCTGCTAATTGCAAATTGTTTATTGCCCATTGCAAATTGCCCATTGCTTATTGCCAATTAAATATTGCTTTTATAATTATCAATAGCATTCCTCACATTTCCGTGCTTTTTAAGCAATTGTTTTGCTTTAGCTTCAGAAATATTCAGTTCGCCCATGATCATTTTAATGCCACGGTCTATTAGTTTATGATTGCTAAGTTGCATGTCCACCATTTTATTTCCTTTTACCTTTCCAAGCTTAATCATTACGCTGGTACTAATCAAATTCAAAACTAGCTTTTGGGCAGTTCCAGCTTTCATTCTTGTACTTCCCGTTACAAACTCTGGCCCAACTATTACTTCTATTGGAAATTGTGCTTCTGCAGCTATTGAACTATTTTTATTACAAACAATACAAGCAGTTTTATTGCCATTTTTATTTGCTTTTTGCAACGCACCTAATACATAAGGCGTAGAACCACTTGCAGCTATTCCAATAATAAAATCGTTAGGGGTAACATGGTAATTTTCTAAATCTTTCCAACCTTGTTTGGTATCGTCTTCGGCAAATTCTACTGCTTTTCTAATGGCTTGATCGCCACCTGCAATAATGCCAATTACCAAACCCTGAGGAACACCAAAAGTAGGTGGACATTCACTTGCATCTACTATTCCTAGGCGTCCACTTGTGCCTGCGCCAAGATAAAACAACCTGCCACCTTTTTGCATTTGAACATGTGCTTCGTTGATTACTTTTTTTATTTTTGGTAATACTTTTTTTATTGCCAACGGAACAGTTTGGTCCTGTTCGTTCATACTTTTTAGTAATTCATCAGTGCTCATTTTTTCTAAGTTATGATAAAGCGAGCTTTGTTCTGTAGTTCTTGAATTTTTTATGGCCATAATTTGTAAAATAAATACTTTTTTAGGTTTAATAGCAAATAATACTGCAAAAGCAACTTATTGTATTTGAATTGATAATTCATTTTTAAAACAATTTATCAATACAAATGCTATTATATTTGCGCAGCAATTTAAAAAATAATACATGAATAACAGTTTTCAAAAATGGCAACCATTTATATACGGAATATTAATATCTTTAGGAATTGGAATTGGATTCATTCTCAGACCATCAGGTGCCGCAAAAATGATTGGCTCGCAAAATAAATTCAATGAATTATTGGGAATTATTCAAAGCGAATATGTAGACACCGTAAATTTAGATGAAATAGAAACTGAAACTTTCAATGAATTATTGAATAAACTAGATCCACATTCAGTGTATATACCTGCCAAAGATTTGCAGGCTGCAAATGAACCTTTAGACGGAAATTTTGAAGGAATAGGAGTGGAGTTTAATATAGTAAACGACACCATTATGGTAGTTTCGGCTATTAGTGGCGGTCCTTCGGCCGATTTGGGAATACAAAGTGGCGATAGAATTATAAAAGCCGATACTACTCATTTGACAGGTGTAAAAATTACCAATGAACAAGTAGTAAAAAACCTAAGAGGAAAAAAAGGTAGCAGTGTTTTGCTTACCATTTACAGGCCAAGTAATAAACAAAAAATTGAATATAATATTACCCGAAATACCATTCCTATTTATAGCATCGATGCTAGTTTTATGTTAGATAATAAAACTGGTTATTTAAAAATAAGCAGATTTGGAGCTACTACACACCAAGAGTTTTTAGATGCCATTGCAAAGCTAAAAAAAGAAAATATGCAAAGTTTGGTATTAGATTTAAGAGGTAATCCTGGTGGTTATTTAAAAGCTGCGAATGACATTGTAGATGAATTACTGAACGATGGAAAACTAATAGTTTATACGCAAGGACGTGCCAAACCAAAGCAAACTTATTTAACTGAAAAAGAAGGAATATTTGAAGACGGAAAGTTAGCAGTTTTAATTGATGAAGGTTCGGCTAGTGCCAGCGAAATAGTAAGTGGCGCTATTCAGGATTGGGATCGTGGATTAATCATAGGCCGTAGAAGTTTTGGTAAGGGATTAGTGCAAGAACCTTTTGAATTAAGTGATGGCAGTGCCATTAGGTTAACTATAGCTAGGTATTATACACCCAGTGGACGCTGTATTCAAAAAAAATACAGTGATGGTTACGATAAATATGAAGAAGATTTATTGAACAGATTTGAAAATGGGGAGTTAGAAAACGAACTGAAAAACACCATTAACGATACTACAAAATATTATACTAAAATAAAAAACAGAGTGGTTTATAGTGGTGGTGGTATTTCGCCCGACTATAAAGTAACCATTGATACTTCATTCAACACAAGGTTTTTAACGCATGTGGCCGCCTCGGGTTTGTTAAATAAAGCAGCCTACCAATATGTAGATGCCAATAGAAACAATTTGAACAATTATAAATCAGTTGAAAACTTTATTACCAAGTTTGAAGTGAGTAATGAATTAATAAACCAGTTAATTACAATGGCACAAAACGATAAAATTACTCAACCTACTGAGGCAGACATGGCACGTTCTGGTGCATTTATAAAGCAACAGTTAAAAGCCCTTATTGCTCGTCAAATATGGCGAGATGGTGGTTATTTTAAAGTAATTAGTATGAAAGATAAAACCATTCAAAAAGCAATTTTGGAATTAGGTAAATAATTATTATTATTTATAGTTTAATCAACAAAAAAAGTATCATCATGGATGCTTTTTTTTGATACCAATGATGCTATTTTTTATTAAGTTTCCAAATTAAAATTAACCAAGCCAAAGCACATCCAATGGTATTAGCTAGCATGTCTAAATAATCGAAACTACGGTTTGTAAATAAAGTGGCTTGCAGTATTTCAATAATAATTCCAAACACTGTTCCTATTAAAAATGCTGGTAAAATTATTTGAAAACTGCTTTTATAATCATCAAGTTTTTGGGTTGCTATGGCAATTAAAAACGTTTCAGTTCCAAATAACAGCATATGAGCTAATTTATCAATTCCGAATAAGTCTGTAAATGAAAATTGAGGAATATTATGTCCGTTAGTTCCGCATAAAAAAGTGGCTAAAATTGCCCATAAGTAGGCGTATTTGTATGTTTTAAGATGCTGAAGTACCATGGTTTCAAAGGTATTTTTTTAAATAAATAACTTAACAATTTATTTATTTAAAAATGAAATAATAAATGCAAGTTTGCAAAACCTATATATTATAATGAGTAAACGTAAACTTAAATTAGCAGTATTGTCCGACATTCACTTAGGAACGTATGGTTGCCAGGCTAAAGCTGTAAATAAATATTTAAAATCAATAGAACCAGAAATATTGGTTTTAAATGGTGATATTATAGATATATGGCAATTTAGCAAACATTATTGGCCCAAAAGCCACATGAAAGTGGTTCAACGAATTTTTAAAATGTTGGGCAACGGAACTAAAATATATTACTTAACAGGTAACCACGATGAAATGCTGCGAAAATTTACCGATTTTAACTTAGGGAATTTAGAAGTATTAAATAAATTGGTATTAGAGTTAGATGGTAAAAAAGCATGGTTTTTTCATGGCGATGTTTTTGATATAACCATGAAACATAGCAAATGGTTGGCTAAATTAGGTGCCGTTGGATACGATTTTTTGATCATATTAAACAGCATTGCTAATTTTATTTCCGAAAAAATACTGAGAAGAGGAAGGTTGTCATTTTCACAAAAAGTAAAACAAGGTTTTAAAAGTGCCATTAAGTTTATTGACGATTTTGAGGAAACAGCTGTGCAGGTTGCCATTGAAAAGAAATACGATTATGTAGTTTGTGGTCATATTCACCACCCAATTATCAAACATTTTCCCACCAATTATGGAACTATTACCTATTTAAACAGTGGCGATTGGGTAGAAAACCTAACGGCTTTAGAATATAATAATGGCAATTGGAGTTTATACCATCATATAGTGGAGCCAGAAACAGAACAAGAATTATTAGAACAAAAAGAGGAAGAATTAACAGAAAACGCTATGCTAAACATGGATGAGCTGTTAAAAAATATAGTAAAATAATTTCACACCTGTCAGACGATTAGTTGGCTTAAGCAAAGCCAAGGCGTCAGACGGTTTAATAAATTTTTTTAACAACCGCAGCCTTTTAATTTTTTTACTGTTCCGTCTTTATAAATAATTTCACTGGCTTTTACTTTTTCATTGTATAAAATAGTAAATTTTAAATCACCGTTTTTCCAACGTTCCTTTTTAGTTAATTTACCAT
>CAISTO010000288.1 GCA_903888395.1 uncultured Bacteroidota bacterium
GTGGGCATGTTTCAAAAAGAAGTAGCTGAAAGATTAGGAGCCAAACCTCGCACCAAAGATTATGGAATTTTAAGTGTGATTACACAAGCCTATTTTGATGTAGAATACCTGTTTACAGTAGACGAACATGTGTTTATTCCGCCTCCAAAAGTAAAGTCGGGAGTGGTAAGATTAACACGTAAAAAAACTGAATTAGGTTGCGACCCAAAGAAGTTTAAACAAGTAGTAAAATTGGCCTTTAACCAACGCAGAAAAAAATTAAGCAACGCCATTAGTTCACTCGTTAGCGATAAAAATTTAATTGTAAATTATGCCGATAAACGTGCAGAGGAATTAAGTGTAGAAGACTTTGTAAAACTCACACACATTTTATTAGGTGAGTAATAAACCTTTGAAATTTAATTTAAAGTTTCTTATCTAATTTGTTTATGAGAACCATCGCAGTTGGGCATTCTTTTGGATAATCCACAGGTGCAATCAGTTAATCCTTTTCCTTTAAAAATTAATGGAATACTGTTTTCAATTCTTAATTCAATTGTTTTAGCTTGCTTCGGTGCTGAAAAATAAAGCAGATATCCTCTTTGTCGGCCAGGAGTTAATGCTTCAAAAGCAGTTTTTAATGCAGGGTTTTCAGTTAATTTGTTTTGAAATTCTTCTACTATTTTATATTCAACATGCTTTTTAAGTTCTACTTTTAAGCCTGCTTTATCTACTTCAATGGCTTCAAAAATATATGCTTTTAATATGGGTTTTAAATCCACTATTTCTTGAATATTTGTAAACCTAATTTGGCGGCCAGCTTGCACATTTTCTGTTTGTTGAATGAGCAAATCATTGGCATCATTTAACAAAGCACCTTTAAAAAACAAAAGTGCACAGTAATCTTTAAACGCATGAATTAAAACAATATTGCTTTTTTGATGAGTGTAACACGGAACTTTCCACTTTAACTCTTCAGTAAGGCCACATTCAAGAACAATTGATCTTAATAGTTCCAATTCTTTTTGCCATTTTTTAACATTACTAAAATAAAAATCAACGTTTGGATTCATATTTTTTATGGGTGTTTTAAGTACAAACTGTAATCTACTTAATTTATAATTTTGAAAAATAAAAAGGGTTTGAAATGAATAATCTCAAACCCTTTTCATTCATATTTGAATTTAAATTTTATACTGAAACTAAAGATTCCAACAATAATTTTTTTACTTGAATTTTTATTGCTTTGGCATCAAAACCACATTCAGCGTATAGCTCTGATTGCTCGCCATGTTCAGTAATTTTATCAGGCATTCCTAACATTTTAACATGGGCAGAATAATTGTTTTCAGCCATAAATTCTAAAATTGCACTTCCCGCACCACCTACTATTGTTCCGTCTTCAACTGTTATAATTTTATTGAATTTTGCAAATACTTCATGTAACATTTCTTTGTCAATAGGTTTCACAAACCTTAAGTCGTAAAGTGCTATATTTATTCCCTCTTCTGTTAATCCATTAATAGCTGATGCGGCCAAATTACCTGCAGTTCCAAATGAAATGATAGCAATATCATCACCATCTTTTAGTTTTCGTCCTTTGCCAATTTCTAATTCTTTTAAAGGAGTTTTCCA
>CAISTO010000289.1 GCA_903888395.1 uncultured Bacteroidota bacterium
ATCTTTCATACTTAAGCTGTTGCCAAACCATTCGTGTCCGCTTTCATGAACTATGATAAAATCAAAACCCCATTCATTGTTTTTATAATCATTGCCATAGGCTACACAACTTTGGTGTTCCATTCCCCAATAAGGAGTTTCTACTAATTTATAACCATCGTTCCAAAAAGGATAGGGTGTAAAAAAACGATCAAAACAACCCAACATATCTTTTACCTGCTTAAAATGAATTTTTGCTTTTTGTTCATTTTCTCTCAAAACAAAATAGTTCATCACTAAAATTCCTTTTATCGGACTTCTAAATTCATCTTGAATTTGAACATAATCAGCAATATTGATGGTAATATTATAATTATTAATAGGATACGAAACTTCCCAATCATACTGCGTGTAACCATCATTTAAAGGTAATTTTCCTATAAACTTTCCATTACTTACACCAACCAAACCATTTGGAACTTGCAAATGCATCATCATGTTTTCTGCTTCATCGCTCAAATGATCTTTGCAAGGCAACCAACAATATGCGCCAATTCCTTCGCAAGCCAAACCAACCCATGGTTTATTAGTGCTATCTTTTTTAAAAACAAATCCACCATCCCAAGGAGCATTTTTGGCAATTGGAGGAAAGCCACTAAAAAATACAGTAATTTTAGCCAAAGTTCCTTTTAAAATTTTTTTTCCAAAATCAATAAAATATGCATTGCTATCTTGCTGGTAAATAAGATTGGTGTTTTCAAAAATCACTTTTTCTATTTTCATTGGCATTTTCAAATCAATTTGAATTTTATTCAAATCAGTTACAGCCAAAAATGTGATTTCGTTTTTACCCGAAATAAAATGATGGTCAATATCAACTTTGCATGTTATTTCATAGGTTTTTACATCAAAGCATGAACGGAGTTTTGATAGTTTTCCGTGTAAATAATCTTGTTTTGAAAAAGGTTGTGCACTTAAATTTCCAAACAAAACGACTAATAAAAAGGAAATGAATAATTTATGGTGAAACATTTGTTAAATATTTTTTTTCAAACATAAAACTAAATTGTATAAACTTGCGCTATAAATAAAAATCTAAGTTTTCAATATGAATAATTTACTTCAAGGAAAAAAAGGCATCATATTCGGTGCGTTAAATGATAAGTCAATAGCTTGGCAAGTGGCTTTAAAATGCCATGAACAAGGCGCACAAATTGTATTAACCAATGCACCTGTTGCCATGAGAATGGGTGAAATAAATGAATTATCAACCATTTGTAATGCTCAAGTAATTCCTTGCGATGTGAGTAAAAACGAAGACATGGACAATTTGATTGACAAGTCGATGGAGATTTTAGGTGGTAAAATTGATTTTATTTTACACTCAGTTGGCATGAGTATGAATATGAGAAAAGGCAATGATTACTTGAACTTAGACTATAAGTTCATGCATGATACCATTGATATTTCTGCTATGAGTTTTCACCGTTTATTGGCTTCATGTTATAAAAAAGATGCCATTAACGAATGGGGTTCGGTAGTAGCTTTAACTTATATTGCTGCGCAACGTGTGTTCCCTCATTATAGCGAAATGGCAGAGGCAAAATCATTGTTAGAAAGTGTGGCCCGTAGTTTTGGTTATCATTATGGTAAAACTAAAAAAGTACGTATCAATACCATTTCACAAAGTCCAACAAAAACTACTGCTGGAAGCGGTGTAAAAGGTTTTGGCGACTTCTTTGACTATGCAGCAGCATTGAGTCCACTTGGCAATGCCGATGCAGAGCAATGTGCTGAATATTGTGCATTAATGTTTAGCGATTTCAGCAGAATGGTTACCATGCAAAACCTTTTCCACGATGGTGGATTTAACAATACTGGCTTTAGCCCTGATGTATTTGAAATAGCAAAAAATCCTGAATAAGAAATTTTATAAAAATAATTATTTAATAAAAAAGCGGAAAGAAATTTTCGCTTTTTTTATGTTTTGTACTTTAAATTTTGGTAGAATTTTAAAGATAGAATGGTGTACGACCCCAACGGGGTCGAATGTTTATAGAAGAATCATTTTATTATAAACATGCGACCCCGTTGGGGTCGTACCTCACAAAAAAAATTATCAATAGTATTACGCAGTTGTATTTTACAAAACATTTAACATAAAAAAAGCTGCTTTGAAATTATTTCCAAAGCAGCTTTTTTAAGTTTAAATTTCAATAATTATTCTTCAATTGGAGGGTTTTGTAAATTGCTATGTCTTTTGCTATATAGGAAATAAACCAATACACCAACTGCACCCCAAATTAGGAAAGCAATCCAAGTTTCAATTCTTACAAAGCACATCAAAAACAAATTGAATGAAACACCTAAGGTTCCAACTAAATATACTGCTGGCGCTTTAAAAGGTCTTTCTAATTCAGGACTTTTATAGCGTAATAACATAACTGCAACACATACCATTGCAAAAGCCAATAATGTTCCCATGCTACACATGGCGCTTACATTTTCAATTGGAGTTAATGCTGCAACAACAGAAATAATTGCACCAACTAAAATGGTAGATTTATAAGGCGTTTTAAATTTGGGATGTAATGTACCAAACATTCCCTTAGGTAATAAACCATCTTTAGCCATGCCCAAAAATATACGAGTTTGACCTAACATCATTACTAACATTACAGATGTTAATCCTGCAGTTGCTGCAATTGTTATGATAAACACGGCCCAAGTTAAACCGTTTTCGCTAAATGCAGAAGCTACAGGTGCGGCTTTATCTAATACATCGTAACGTACCATTCCCGTTAAAACCAATGATACTAAAATATATAAAACAGTACAAATAACCAATGATGCAATGATTGCAAAAGGCACATCTTTTTTAGGGTTGATTGCCTCACCAGCCTGAGTTGAAACAGCATCGAAACCGATATAAGCAAAAAATACAATAGTAGCTGCAGTAACAACACCTTCCCAACCAAAACTTTTGCTTACAACTCCATCAGTTATTGTTTCAACCGAAGTTGGAATAAATGGTTGCCAATTTTCTACATTGATATAAAATGCTCCAACTATAATTACAAAAAGAACAACAGCAATTTTAATAATTACAATAATATTATTGGTACTTGCAGCTTCTTTAATGCCTTTAATTAAAATACTAGTAACAAACCAAGTAATTACAAATGCTGGTAAGTTAAAAGCAAAAGAAGGAATATCAATTCCTAATGCAGCTGCTTTTGTAGCTGCTGTAACTGGATCATTACATAACCAAATTGGAATATCGAGGTGAAACAAATGTAATAGTTTTACAAAATAACCACTCCAAGCTACAGCAACTGTGGTTGCTCCCATCATGTATTCCAATATTAAATTCCAACCAATGAACCAAGCAAATAGTTCGCCAACCGTTCCGTAAGCATAGCTGTAAGCACTACCTTCTACTGGTAAAACTGAAGCAAATTCGGCATAACAGAGCGAAGCAAATAAACAGCCAACGCCAGCAATTACAAATGAAATCGCAAGTGCTGGTCCTGCATAATCGTGCGCGGCAATTCCTGTTAAAGTAAAAATTCCACCGCCAATAATGGCACCTATTCCTAACGATGTTAATCCCCAACGGGTAAGCACACGGTTTAATCCGCCTTTTTTCATTTCTGCCTCAAAGGCACTAATTGGTTTTTTTCGCCAAACACTCATATATTTTTATCGATTTTTTGAATGGCAATATAATAAGTAAAGCAAATTATACAAGTACGATTTTTAGTTTATAGCTAATAGTCGATAGACCATAGAAAATAAATTAAACACCTAGTCACTTACCTATCGTCCATCTACTATGGTCTATCGTCCATTGACTATTGTCTAATTTACTGTTCCCAATGCTTTACGCGCATTACTTTAACAAAACGTTTTCGGTAATAATCACTTAACATCCAATCCTCTCTTACTCCATCGTTTACTGAGGAATGAATAAATTTTACGGGCATTCCTCTTTCAGAAATAACTATTCCTACATGTCCAACTCTATGTCCTCTTCGGCTTCGTCCTTTAAAAAAAATCAAATCACCTTTTTGAATATTTTTACTGTTCACTTCTATTCCTATTAATGATTGTCCAGCACTGGTATGAGGCAAACGAATGCCAAATTTTGCAAAAACAGTCATTGTAAAACCACTGCAGTCATATCCTCTATTGGAGGTTCCTCCTCTTTTGTAATTTAAACCTAAATACTTTTTCCCATAAATAATCATAGAATCAGCTTTAAATACTTTAGGTTTTAAACTCGAAAATGTAACTATTTGATTGATTGAGTCGTTTGAAGCGACAATTATGCTATCACTATTTTTGGTAATTCGTAACTGAGAATAGGAAATTAAACACCAAGTATTCAACACTATATATAAAATAAATGACAATATTGAAATCTTTTTTTTGCTCATTGGTATTTTACGAAAATAAGTTTTCTATTTTAAATCAAAAAACATACTTTCGCAGACTAGTAAAAATGAAGTATTTAAGTTTATCAATTATCATATTAAGTTTAGTATTTGGAGGCTGCAGAAGTAAGTTCCAAAAGGCTTTAAAAAGCACTGACTCCAAGAAGAAATTGGAAGTAGCTGAATATTTCTTTATGAAAAAAGATTTTTACAGGGCTCAAACACTTTTTGATCAACTAGAAAACGAAATTTCAAATACACCTTTGGCCGAGAAAATTTTATATTATCAAGCTCAATGTGATTATGGTTTAAAAATGTATTCTTTAGCTGGTTACAGGTATAAAATATATTACGAAACTTATCCAACTAGTGTAAATGCTGAAGAAGCTTTGTATTTAAATGGATATTGTATTTTTTTAGAATCGCAAGATTCTGAATTAGACCAAGTTGATACGTATAAAGCGATTGAAACTTTTAAAATTTTTGTAAATGTTTATCCTGAAAGTAAATATTTAAATGATTGCAATAAATATTTAGATAAATTGCGAGCTAAACTTTCACAAAAAGCTTATAACAATGCAAAATTATATTACAATATTGGTTCGTATAAAAGTGCAATTGTTTCACTTAGAAATTTAGTGAACGATTTTCCGGAAATAGCACAAAGAGAAGAAATAGATTTTTTGATTTTAAAATCAAACTATTTATTAGCAGAAAATAGTATTCCAGAAAAGCAAATTCAACGTTACCAAGAAACAATAAGTGCATTCAACGATTTTACTGAATTATACACCGAAAACAGTAAATTTATGAGTAATGCAAAAGACATTAAACAAAAAGCAGTAACCGAATTAAATAAAATAAACAAATAAATATAAATGGCAAACTTAAATCACAATTACCAAAACGTACCTACTACCACTGTAACTCGCGACTTACGTAAATTAGAAGCTGAAACAGGAAACTTGTACGAAACAATTGCAATTATTGCTAAAAGAGCAAACCAAATATCAGCTCAAATGAAAGAAGAGTTACATAGCAAATTAAACGAATTTGATAATGATAACGACACTTTAGAAGAGATTTTTGAAAACCGTGAACAAATAGAAATTTCTAATTTTTACGAGAAATTACCTAAGTCGACTTTAATAGCAACTGAAGAGTTTATGAACGGTAAAATTTATTACAATAATCCAGCTAAAACTGGGGATGGAAAACAATTCTAGTTTTTTCAAACACTACTTTTTAAAACAAGAGTAAATTGAAAAACAAAAAAATTATTATCGCCATTAGTGCCAGCATAGCCGCCTACAAAGCGGCTTTTTTGGTTAGATTGCTAGTTAAAGCTGGTGCCAATGTAAAAGTAATAATTACTCCTGCAGCCAAAGAATTTGTTACGCCTTTAACCTTAAGTACGCTTAGCAAAAATCCTGTTTACAGCGATTTTGTTTTGAACAAAAATGGCGAATGGACAAACCATGTGGATCTTGGACTTTGGGCCGATTTAATGGTTATTGCCCCAGCAAGTGCAAATACAATTGCTAAAATGGCAAATGGAATTTGTGATAATTTATTAATTGCAACTTATCTTTCAGCCAAGTGTCCTATCATGTTTGCGCCAGCAATGGATTTAGACATGTTTATACATCCAACTACTGTTCAAAATTGCGCTAAACTTCAATCGTTTGGAAACATCATGATTGACGCAAAAGAAGGTGAATTAGCCAGCGGATTAAATGGAAAAGGAAGAATGGCTGAACCTGAAGAAATATTTTCAGTGATTGAAAAGCATTTTAATTTTCAGCAAGATTTATTAGGTAAAAAAGCTTTAGTAACTGCAGGTCCAACATACGAAAACATAGATCCAGTGCGTTTTATTGGAAATTATTCGAGTGGGAAAATGGGATTTGCTTTAGCAGAAGAATTAGCAGAAAGAGGCGCATTGGTTACACTAATAGCCGGACCAGTTGAAATCATTCACCATCATAAAAATATTACAAGATTAAACGTTCATTCAGCTGCACAAATGTTTGAAGCAGTCAATGAAAACTTCAGTACTGTAAATATTGCAATTATGTGTGCTGCCGTTGCCGACTATTCGCCAATTTCAGTTGCTGATGAAAAAATAAAAAAACAAAATGACGAAGGTTTAATCATTGAATTGAAAAAGACCAAAGACATTTTAAAATATATTGGTTCTTTAAAAACTAACAAACAAATAGTGGTTGGATTTGCACTCGAAACCAATCATGAAGAAGAAAATGCTTTAATAAAATTAAAAGAAAAAAAAGCTGATTTTATTGTGTTAAATTCTTTACAAACATCAGGTGCTGGCTTTAAACACAACACCAATCAAATTACTATTTTAAAAAATAGTGGGGAGAAAATAGCCTTTAATTTAAAATCTAAAAACGATGTTGCTACAGACATTGTGAATGAAATAGTTAATTTAACAAATACCATTGATGCGTAAAATATTTTTTGTTTTAGGACTACTAATTAGTCTTTTGGTTAATGCTCAGCCTGATTTTAATATACAAGTTAGGGTAACTGACAATCAAATTGAAATAACTGATAGATCAATTTTTAGAAGATTAGAAAATGATATCAAAACATTTATTTCTATTCAAAAATGGAGTCTTGATAAGGTTTTACCCGCTGAACTTTTTGATTTAACAATTGAAATTATTCCCTCAGCTTATAATCAAACTACGGGCGAAATTACTGCGGTAGCAATGATTCAATGTAGAAGACCAGTTTTTGGAACAAATTACAATACCATTTTACTCAACTTTAGAGACGAAAATTTTAATTTTACTTACCTCGACCAACAACGTTTTGATTATACTGACGGACAATATGGTACAGAAATTACTGGACTTTTAGCATTTTACTGTAATTATTGTTTGGGTTTAGATTACGATAGTTTTGGACAAGAAAGCGGAACTCCTTATTTTAATAAAGCAGCACAAATATTATCGTTGGCACAGGCAAAAAGTGGTGGTGCAGGATGGACAGCTTTTGGGAGAAATTTAAGAACTAGGTACAACTTAATTGATAATATTTTAAACGAACGTTTTAAAACAATTAGACTTGCTTATTATTTATACCACAGAAAAGGGATGGATATTTTTCAGAAGAAACCTTTAGAAGCCCGCAAGCAAATTTTTAAAGCCATTGAAGAAGTAAAGAAAGTATATGCTATTGCTCCTAACACCGTTATGTTGTTAATGTTTTTTGATTCAAAACGTGATGAAATTATCAATATTTATAAAGGTGCTACTGCAATAGAAAAACCTAAAATAGTGGAAATTTTAACAGAAATAGATATAACCAACGCTACCAAATACGAAGCTATTTTACAAGAAAAATAGCATTTTGATTTATTGATTTCAAAAAAAAATTTATTTTTTTAAAACTGCTTTTTGTAAATAATTATTTACTTCTAATAGCATCTACTGGGTTTAACCTAGAGGCACTTAATGCTGGTAAAAATCCTGAAATTACTCCAATACAAATACTGGTAAATACACCTATAAAAATGTTTTTTAAACTTAAGTAAAAAACAAAATCAAATATACTTCCAAGTACTAAAACAATACTCCAAACTAAAATTAAACCTAGTACGCAGCCTAACAAACAAAGAATAATTGCTTCAATAAGAAATTCAATTAATATAAAATAATTTTTAGCCCCTAAACTCTTTTGAATTCCAATTTCATTGGTTCTTTCTTTCACACTTACAAACATAATATTTGCTATTCCAAAACCACCAACCAGCATGGCGAACAATCCAATTATCCAACCGGCAATATTTACAATTGAAAAAGTTTGATCGAGTTGTTGGGTAATTAAAGTAGTTTTATTTAACGCAAAATTTTCCTCCTGTCCGGGTTTTAATTTTCGTTTGCTTCGCATGATTCCATTTAACTCTTGTTCCAAAGCTGCCACTCCCCCATTGCTGGCTTTTACATGAATTCTGCTATTGGCATCATCGCTATTAATTCTAACAAATTTGGCAGCTGCATTTACCGGAATAATGGTTAAATTATCTTGACTATTTCCAATTAAACTTTCACCTTCTTTGGCAAAAACGCCAATAACATTGAATTTTATTCCAGAAACTTTAATACTTTTATTGATTGGACTTACACTTGGAAATAATGTTTGGGATAAATTATATCCAATGATACAAACCAATGTTCCATTTACAGATTCATTTTCGGTAAAATACCTACCTTCTATTAAATTAAAATTTCTTACTTGATCATAATCGTGCGTTACTCCTTGAATATCTATGCCACTTGCACTGTTGGAGCCACTTTTCAACGTTTTACCACTGATAGAAATGGTTAACATTTGACCTTGGGATAAAGCCGATTTTTGTTCAATGTTTTTCATTTCATCAATGGAAGCATTTGGCCTATTCATGTATTTCCACCACTTATAACCTGGTCCAAAAGTCCATGGCCATTTTTCAACAAAAACTACATTATTCCCTAAGCTTTCTACACTTTGGTGTAAGCTTGTTTCAAAACTTTCAACTACAGCTAACACCGCAATAATGCAAAATATGCCAATGGTAATTCCCAAGGTAGAAAGTAAAGTACGTACTTTATTCAAATACATGGTATAAAATGCCGATCGAGCACTTTCTTTGATTTGGGTTAATATTATTTGAAAACTTTTCATTTTAAATTGATTTCAAAAATGAACTATATAATTTCAATTACAAAGTTATTTTTATAAAAGGTTTGGCAAGAGTTCGAAATGCGGAGTGACAATCACGCAAGGCGTGAGCGAAGTTGAATTAGTGAGAAATGGACAATGGGCAAAATGAATTTTTATAGAAACAAAAAGCTAATCAACAATTAAATAATTAAACAATTAAATAATCAACCAATCACCAAATCAACAAATCACCAAATCATCTACTCCACTTTCAAAACCAAAAACTCTACCCTCCTATTGGCGGCTTTACCTTCTTCTGTTTCATTGGTGGTAATGGGAACTCCTTCGCCATATCCTTGCCATGTTAAACGATTTGGATTGATGCCTTTTAAGGTTAAATACTTCACACAAGCCTTTGCTCTATTTTTAGATAATATAATATTATAAGCCTCTGAATTTTGGTTGTCAGTATGTCCCATTATTTTAACACACATTTTGGGGTATTCACGTAAAACATTCAGTAAATTTTCTAATTCTACATACGATTGCGGCAGCAAAATATATTTGTCTAAATCAAAATTGATATTGCGTAAGGCATATGTTTTTCCAACTTCAAATTTGGGTTTGTAATTATACATGGTATCTCTACAATCGCAAGAATTATCGTTTCGCACTTCGGCCAAACACAAATCATCGTAATATAAACGAACATGAAAATAATAGGGATCTAAGTATAATTTATTGACTGAATCTAATGCGTTATTGGTTTTTATTTGAACATCAGAAAACGCTGCTTGCATTTCTTTCCTATTGTTATCAATAAAATTAAACATTAATTGTTTCTGCTTTTTAATGTCTTTTTTGCTTGTTGCCTGCTCGGGCAATTCAATTTTCAATTGGCTAAAACTGTCTCTAATTTCATTGTATTTTTCTTCTCTTTCCTTGATCAATCTTTCTTTTATACTGATCAAACTATCGTATAAACTATATGTAAAATCATCATGAAATCTTCCTAAATAAAAGTAATCTCCACTGGTATTTGCTGTAAATGTTAAAGAATGATATTGCCAGAATGGACGAACTCTTTCAGGATTTGAATCAATTTCAAATGCAGCTAATGGAAATGCTTTTATTCTAATTCTAACTGGAGTTACTTGTTCGTAATAAGGCAAAACCGCACATTCAAAATGACCTAACTTTTCAATTCTATTCCAGTTTTCATCTTTCACATAAGTTTTTATTTTTAAATGGTATGTTTTACCTGCAATAATTTGTTTTTTAAGTTTTACGCATAAATATTCGCTTGGCAAAGGCATTATGGTGCAAAGTCCATGAATATAGTTTGAAATTTCATTGCCATTGGTATCCACCAACATGTGTTCGTAATGGTAAAAATCTCCTTTGGGTTGTGTCCAAAAACTGGGCCTTCCATCTTTCATCCTATCCTCGAATCCAGGATTTGGAATTAAGTTCTGCGCTTTCATTGCAAAGCAAAACATAAGGAATAAATAGGTAAAAGTTGTTTTCAGTGTTTGATTTGATTTGGAGCAATTATACTTTGTTAATTTTATTTTTTCTAACACATTTCCATTCAAAATATTTATAAAAAAATGCTTTTAATTTTCAGTATAAATTTATTAGCATTGAACCATGAGTTACGAAACAATTTTATTTGATGTAAATAATGGTGTGGCAACGCTAACACTCAATAGACCAGACGTATTTAATGCTTTTAACGAACAACAAAGTTATGATGTAATTGATGCTTTGAAAAAATGTGCGAAAGATAAAACCATTCGTGTGTTGGTTTTAACCGGAGCTGGCAAAGCTTTTTGTAGTGGACAGGATTTAAAATCGATTGCGGGAGCAGAAAACAGAAGTTTGCGCGAGAGCATTGACAAACGTTATAACCCCATGATAAAAGCCATTCGTAATTTACCAATTCCTGTAATTTGTAGATTAAATGGCGTAGCAGCAGGCGCAGGTTGTTCATTGGCTTTAGCCAGCGATATGATTGTGGCGAGTGAAAACGCAACATTAATTGAAGTATTTATCAATGTTGGTTTGGTGTTAGATTCAGGTTCTTCTTATTTCTTACCTCGTTTGGTTGGTTCGGCTAGGGCTTTTGAATTAAGCACCATGGGCAGTAAAGTAACTGCGCAACAAGCATATGATTGGGGAATGGTAAACCGTGTTTGTAAGGCTGAAGAATTAGACGAAGAAGTAAAAAAACTAACTGATTATTATGCCAATGCGCCAACAAAAGCCATTGGTTTAATGAAAAAAATGTTGAATAAATCGTTCAATAGTGATTTAGATACCATGTTGGAATACGAAGCATATTGCCAAGAAATAGCTGGAAGAAGCAAAGACAATAAAGAAGGTGTTACTGCATTTATGGAAAAAAGAAAACCTGTTTTTACTGGAGAATAAATTTTGAAAAGATAAGCGGTTAAAATCAAAAATAATCCAATCTTTCTCCCGATTAATCGGGATTTCAATTTTCCAATCTTTTAATCTTTAAATCACAAAAAAAAATGAAATTAGCTGCAATAGATATTGGCTCAAACGCTGTAAGGTTACAGATAGTTAGGGTAAATGAAAATCCGAACGACAAAGAATTATTTAAAAAATTAGAATTTGTTCGTGTGCCAATTCGCTTGGGCGATGACTCTTTTAAATATCAAAGAATCAGTAAAGAAAAGAGTAAGATTTTTAAAAAAGCAATGCAATCATTTAAATTAATGATGGATGCTTTTGAAGTAGATCATTACATGGCTTGTGCCACAAGTGCCATGCGTGAAGCTGATAATGGAAAAAAAATTGCAGAGAAAATATATGACAAATGTGGCTTAAAAATTAATATCATTACTGGAGTAAGAGAAAGTGAAATTATACTTCGCTCCATCAAAGATTATTTTAAACCAAATACCAATTATTTAACCGTAGATGTAGGCGGTGGAAGTACAGAATTAGCAGTAGTTAGAAATGGTAGAATGATAAATTCTGCTAGTTTTAACATAGGAACTGTTAGAATGGTAGATGGGGCCGTTAATGAGAAAACTTGGCAAACTATTGAAAGTTGGGTGAAACATAAAACAGAAAATATTCCAGACTTGGAAGCAGTGGTTACAAGTGGAACAATTAATAAAATTTCGTTTATGCTAAATCCTGAAAATGCTGAAAACTTTACCCGTGAACAATTGAAAGCTTTTCACCGAAAAGTAAGTAAAATGAGCATCATGGAACGCATGGATAATTTAAAGTTAAATCCTGATAGAGCTGATATTATTGACGTTTCGGCCGATATATATTTACGCATTTTAAATTGGGGAAATATTGAAATTGTGCATGCTCCAAATGCAGGTTTAAAAGATGGAATTTTAAATGAATTATATGATAAATTCTACTAAATACAAATGAACAAAAACTTAGAATATTTACAAAATTGTATTGGCAAAAGTACCAAGGAAGAAGGGCTTGGAGCTGTGAGCAAATGGATTAATGGTACTTTGATTTTTGCAGAAGAAGGTCATTTAAAACTTACTTTTAAAGTACTAGATACTTGGTTGAATCCGGCTAAAACATTTCATGGTGGAATGGCAGCTACATTAATAGATGATGTAATGGGAATGACGGTTTATAGTTTGGGAAATGAAATTTTTTATTCAACTGTAAACCTCACATTAGACTTTTTATCGTTTGCCTTGGCTGGCGATGAAATTACAGTAGAAGCAAAAGTAGTACGTAAGGGAATTAGTGTAATAAATATTGAAGGATTTATTTATAAACGTAAAAAGTTATTGGTAAAAGCTTCCTCTAATTTAGTGAATAGTGGGATGAAAGTTTTTTAGAGTTCGGATTGCGAAATGCCAAAAGTTCGAAGTAAAATGCTTGGAATACGAAGTGAATTTTCC
>CAISTO010000290.1 GCA_903888395.1 uncultured Bacteroidota bacterium
AAGAAAATCGGATTGGGTTTAGTAGCAGTTTTAATCATACTACAATTTATTAGACCAACCAAAAATAATGGTTGGGAAAAATCAGATAATGATATTGCATTTACAATTGAAGTACCTAACAATGTTCAGCAAATACTCAGAACTTCCTGCTATGATTGTCATAGTAATCATACCAATTATCCTTGGTATACCAATATTCAACCTATAGGTTTATGGATGCAATGGCATGTAAATGAAGGAAAAGAAGAATTGAATTTTGCTGAGTTTAAAAATTACAAACTAAAACGTCAGAAACATAAGTTAGAAGAAATTGTAGAACAAGTAAATGAGCATGAAATGCCTTTGTGGTCATATACTTTGATTCATACCGAAACAAAATTAAGTGCTGAGCAAATGACTGTTTTAACCAATTGGGCAAAACAAGCGGCTGAAAATATAATTGTTCCAGCTCCATAATGGAAACTAAAAACCTGATTCTTTTAAGAGGTTTGCCCGGTGCTGGGAAAAGTAGCTTGGCAAACGTTTTAAGTGAAAATGAAAAGTATCCCGTTTTTGCCATTGACCATTATTTTACGAATAAAATTTCGGGTGAATATGTATTTAATTTTGCTGAAAACTATCTTGCCTATCAGCAATGTGAAAACCTTTGTAAGGAAGCATTAAAACAAGGAATTACTAAGGTTTTTATTGATAATACTTTTACATTAGACTGGGAATTAACACCCTATTTTAAATTAGCCGCTGAGTTTGATTATATGCTTTATGTAATAACCGTTGAAAAATACCATGATAATAAAAATGTTCATGATATAAGCCAAGAGCAATTAGAAAAAATGGCCGAAAAATACAAAGTTAAATTGTTGTAAAATTTTCTTTTGTTGTAATTATTCAACTCTGCCGATAGCTATCGCTTGTGCGTCAAGCTAATTTATGATTTTTTCTTGTAAACATTGATAAACATTAAAGTTCCGTAGGAACGAAACAATTTGTAACAACGGGTTTTAACCCGTTGAAATAATGAACTAAGTCTTTTTACGAAAACCCCGAAATATTTGCGCAAAGCCGAAAGCTTTGCGCAAATATTTCGGGGTTTTCTTTGTGTTTATCCATACTTTTAACCACCAGTTTCACTGGTGGCTATTAATATTAAACTCTTTCAGAGTTTTCCTTAAATTGTCGCCTATTCGATATTTATCGGCACAGAATAAATTTATTTTGTTTCATTATACCTGCATTTTATGAAAAGCTATTCAAATTCAACTCCTTCAGAGTTGTTGTTCTCGATCATTTTACAATTTAGTTTAACAATGTTTTCTGTTTAGAACTCTGAAAGGATAAAATTCTCCTATCGGTGCAAGTGGGGTTATTGTCCTTGAAATTTTTTACAAAAATTCTTTCTGTTTACAACTCTGAAAGAGTTGAATATGAATGGCACCGAGTGCAACTCGGTGATGTTTTAAGCAAATATAAAAACAACTCTGAAGGAGTTGAATAACTGAAATTATTTTCCATTTATCTTTGAGGTGTAATTTAAATTAGGATGCATTGTGTGATCGGTTATAAATTGATAACAATTTTTTGATTTAAGTGCTTTATTATTGCCCATATTATTTTTACCATTGTCGTTATCATTTAAAATAGCAAAAAAGTATTTCTTTTCAAAAAAGAAGAGTGGAACTTATAATGCAGTAACTGTCATTTCAAGCATCAGTTTATTGGGTTATATCGTTGGCACTTGTGCACTCATTATCATCCTTTCGGTGTTTAATGGCTTTGAAAATTTATTTGCTAAAATGTACAGCAACTTTGATGCAGAGCTGCAAATATCAGCCGTTCATTCCAAAACATTTAAAATTAATGAGGCTCATTATTCCGAAATAACTCAATGGAATGAAATTGTCAATGCAAGTAAAGTTTTAGAAGAAAATGTGTTGTTAAGGTATAACAATAAAGAAACCATTGCTACAGCAAAAGCCGTTGATGAAAACTACTTAAAAGTAGCACATATTGATACTTGTATTCAAATTGGTGAGGCCATCATTCAAAGTGGAGATACTAATTTTGCTTTATGTGGCGAAAGTTTGGCTTATCAATTAGGCGTTGACCCTTCTGACCAATTTAACTTTTTGAGTATTTACACCCCTAAAAAAGGAGAAATAAATTTCATCAATCCTGAAAATGCTTTCAACCGAGACTTGATTGTTCCTAGCGGAATATTTGCCATTCAGCCCGAAATAGATGGTAAATATGTGTTAGTTCCTTTGCGTTTTTTATCCAAATTATTGGATAAAGAAAACGAAATAAGTGCTATTGAAATAAAGCTTAAAAACGAAAACGATTTACAAAAAGTAAAACAAAAACTACAAACATTGTTGGGCAATCAGTTTCAAGTAAAAACTAGGTTTGAACAACGAGAAGCCTTTTACAAATTGGTAAAAACCGAAAAATTAATCAGCTATATTATTATTCTTTTTATCCTCATCATTGCCATTTTCAACACCATTGGGACTTTGTATTTATTAGTAATGGAAAAAATACGCGAGATAAAAATTTTGCATAGCATGGGTTTAACTGCCATAAAAATTGCCAATATATTTGCTTGGCAAAGCATATTTATAGCTGCAGTTGGTGGATTTATTGGTTTGGTAGTAGGATTTATTATTTGTTTAGCACAACAACATTTTGGATTTATAAAAATTAGTCCAAATTCTCCAATTGCTTACCCCATCGTTTTTGCGTTTGGCGATGCGATTATTGTAATGGTAACCATTATTATTTTAGGAATTTTTACAGCCATTTATCCTTGGAATAAAGCGAGGAAAATTGCAATGAAATTGAATTAGAAATGCCACAGATTCACAGATTATATTTTGAATTTTTAGATACAATGCATGCAACGTCTTTATTATAGGATACGTAACATGTTACGTCTCTACATTTTCCCGCAGGGTTTATTATTACCCATTCCCTGCCCACGATTCTCTATCCAAGCTTCTGTATTGAATGGCTTCTGCAAGGTGTTCTGTTTTTATTTCTTCACTTCCTGCTAAGTCGCTAATGGTTCTTGCTACTTTCAAAATTCTGTCGTAAGCCCTGGCCGAAAGTTGTAATTTATTCATGGCAGTTTTCAATAAAGTTTGTCCAATATTACTAATCTCACAAACCGTTCTTACTTGCGTGCTGCTCATTTGTGCATTGCTATAAATAGAGGGATTATCGGCAAATCTTTTGCTTTGAACTTCACGTGCTTTGATTACTCTTTCTCTAATTTTTTCGCTTTTTTCTGCCTTGCGTGCATCAGTTAATTGATCAAAATTAACAGGCGTAACTTCTATGTGAATATCAATTCTATCAAGCAACGGACCAGATACTTTACTCAAGTATTTTTGAACTACCGTACTTCCACAAACACATTCCTTTTCAGGGTGATTATAATAACCACATGGACAAGGATTCATGCTAGCTACCAACATAAAACTAGCTGGATATTCAATGCTAAATTTTGCTCTTGAAATGGTTACTCTGCGTTCTTCTAATGGCTGACGCATGACTTCCAAAACGGTTCGTTTAAACTCTGGTAATTCATCTAAAAACAACACACCGTTATGCGCCAAACTAATTTCGCCAGGCTGAGGAATATTTCCACCACCCACCAAGGCTATATC
>CAISTO010000291.1 GCA_903888395.1 uncultured Bacteroidota bacterium
GCAGTTGATTTAGATGCAGACCCAACCAATGAGATACAAAACCTTGCTTTAAGTAAAGATACTTTAAAATTAAGCAAATCAAACTATGTGGTTCTACCTAAAGACAATGATGCTGATTCTACTAATGAAATACAAAGTTTGTCATATAGAAACGACACATTACAGATTTCAAAATCAAATCAGGTTGTATTTTTAAAAGATAATGACAGGGATTCAATTAATGAATTGCAAGGAATTCAGCAGAGTGGAAATACTGTTTCACTTTCTAAAAATGGTGGTAATGTAAAAGTGCCAAGTTTAACAAATATTCAAAATGGTAGCATTTTATATGCTACTGCAAACGGTACAAATAATTTTATTTTGACTTTACCCGATTCAATTTCTAATTATGTAATAGGAATGACGATTAATTTTAAAGTACCTAATTCCAATACAGGACATGTAACCATAAATTTAAATAATTTAGGTATAAAACCTTTATTTAAAAATGTTTCAGATACTATGCAAAGTGACGATTTACTCCAAAATAAAATGTTAAGTATTATTTATGATGGACAAAAATTTCAATTACTAAATCAATTAAATAATAATTATCCAAATTCGGATTTTGCATATTTTACTTTAGATTCACTTTATGGATCCAATTCTCCTTCTAACTATACCAATTATATCTCTAATTTTAATTATAATTGGAATAATTATATTAGTTTCAATAAAACTAAACTAGTATCTGGTAATTCAATTACAAGAAATGGAGATACACTAATTTTAAAAAAAGGTATTTATAAAGTCAAATGTGAAGTTTCTGTATCTACTTCATATAATTCATATAATAATGTTTATATGAAAATTAGAATGCAAAATGTTTCAAATAATAATACTGCAATTAATGGAATTGGACTTTTTCCTATATCACCAAATGGTAACCAAACATGGGGTAGTATCAAAATTGATGGTTATATTGAAGTTTTAAATCAATCAAATTTTTTATTTCAAATAATGAGTATTTCAAATACATCTATTGGTTGTTTAGTTAATGTGAATAATCCTTTAAGCGAAATAGCTAATTCTTTAATCATTGAAAGAGTTCGATAATATTAAAATGAAAAAAATACACACTTTAACCATTAGCTTACTGCTAATAATAAATCTTGTAAATGCCCAAGCTCCACAGGGTTTTAAATACCAAGCGTCTATTCGAGATAATAATGGTGTAGCTTTACTGAATAAATTGGTTGCTATAAAGATTAGCTTATTGGTTGGAACTGCAAATGGAACTTCTGTTTATAGCGAAGTGCATAATGTGGTAACTTCCGATTTTGGAATTGTTAATTTGAACATTGGTAATGGAACAGCAGTAACTGGGAGTTTTTCTATTATAGATTGGGGTAGTAATACTTATTTTATAAAAACTGAAGTGGATGTTGATAATGGTACCAATTTCTTATTTATGGGAACAAGCCAACTCCTTTCAGTTCCATATGCTATGTTTGCTGCTAAGAGTGGCAACGCAGCTAACGATAAAGACCAAGATTCATTAAACGAAATACAAACCATTAACTTAAATGGGAATAATTTAACGCTTAACAAAAATGGTGGAAATGTAGATTTAACAAAGTATGACAAAGATAGCCAGCAATTGGTATTAAGTGGCAATACGCTTTCTATTACCAAGGGTAACAGCATAGTTTTAAGCGGAGCAGTTGATTTAGATGCAGACCCAACCAATGAGATACAGAGTATTTCAATTAGTAAAGATACTCTGAAGTTAAGCAAAGCAAATTTTATTGTTTTACCTAAAGATAATGATGCTGATTCTACTAATGAAATTCAGAGTTTGATATATAGAAATGATTCACTCTATTTAAGCAAATCTAATTTTATAAAATTTAATAAAGATAATGACAGAGACAGTTTAAATGAATTGCAAACCATAAGTAGAAGTAACGACACGTTGTTTTTATCAAAAGGGAATTATACTGTTTTACCTAAATCAAATTCAATACCTTCTGGATCAATTATTACCCTTGAAAACTATGATTCAACTTTTTTAAATGATGGATTTTCATATTTTGGAAGAGTGCCGAGCACAATTGAAAAAAAAGTTTCTGATTCTGCTTCTTGGCAATGGCAAGAGACCATTGACAACTTATTTCTTCCTGACGGTGGCTCAATGTTTCATGCATCTGTTTGGACTGGAACAGATATGATAGTAATTGGAAATTCTGGATCAGGTGA
>CAISTO010000292.1 GCA_903888395.1 uncultured Bacteroidota bacterium
ATCGTTTACCCATCTGTTTCCATCTGTAACTTGCTCCAATAATTGGGTGCTTTGTTTTGTTTTTAAATAAATATGGTGAAAGCCTAAACTATGCAATGCATCAAAAATAGTTTGACTAATTAACTCCACACCTTTTACCAATATTTGGCAAACAGCCGCTTGGTTATAAATATCGATAATTATTCCCGGAAAAAAATCTCCTTCCGCATGAATCAATCTGTAAATATTGGTAGTTTCAGGGTTTATAAATAATTTACGGTAATTAAAGGCGCGGGTTATTTTTTCTTTCCAATAGTTTTCATCTATTACCATTGGTTCATTGGTAAATTCAAAAAGCCTGCACATAATTTGGCTGTTAGGAGCAAAAAAACCATAACCTAAAAGTTCATCTGAATTGCTTCTCACTTCCACAATGGATCCATTTGGCGCTTTTGGCATTTGCTTTACTCCACCGCTAAACACCCAAGGATGACGGTTTAGTAACGAACGTTCTCTGCCACTTTTTAAAATAATTCTTTCGTAATTCATGCAGCTGCAAAGATGCAATAAAATGTGGGAGAGACAATACAAGCCTTTTCTCAATTATCAATTAATTTGCACTTCAGCAATTTTCAACATGTTACGGGCAACCCTCGCGGTTGCCCAATTACATCTTGCCCCTGCCCAATTAAATAATCAAAAGCAATTGATGCATTCGGCATATTTAGGGCAACCGCGAGGATTGCCCCGACATTATCTTATTCAATAATAAAATCATTTATACCCAAAAAAATCCTGCAATGCGGAAGGCCTAAAACTTCACAAAAAAATCATACAAAAAAACCTTTTGGATTATGTAAAATTGCATTCGCAAAACAATTTAATTTTTTCACGCATTGACAACACAACTCAGAAACCGCTACACCGACTTAATTCATCAAACTTTCTTTTTCCCTCGTCATGGTTTTGAGGTTATTGAGAATCATTTGCATTTTAATGGCATTGATTTAATGGCATTGGTAAAGGAATATGGCACGCCTTTAAAGTTTAGCTATTTACCCAAAATAAGCAGCCAAATTCAAAAAGCAAGCGAACTTTTTAACAAAGCCATTGCAAAGCATAACTATGCTGGAAAATATTTTTATTGCTATTGCACCAAAAGCTCACACTTTAGTTTTGTAATTAATGAAGCGCTAAAAAACAATGTTGATATTGAAACTTCATCGGCTTTCGATCTAGAAATATTAAGTAAATTACATGCTGAAGGAAAGTTTGGAACGGATAAATACATTATTTGCAATGGTTTTAAAAACGAACCTTATGCCATAAACATGGCAAAGATGGTGAATGCTGGTTTTGAAAATTTAATTTGTGTGTTAGATAATCCGGAAGAATTTGATTTAATAGCAAGCAAAACTACAAACGTTACTAAGCTTGGCATACGAATAGCCACCGAGGAAGAACCTAACTTTTCGGTTTATACTTCTCGCTTAGGAATGAGCTATAAAAAAGTAGTGGATTTATATCAATCAAAAATTAAAGACAATGAATTATTTAAACTAAAAATGGTTCATTTCTTTGTAAATTCTGGTATAAAAGATACTACTTATTACTGGAGTGAATTAGCTCGTTTGGTTCATGTGTACTGCGATTTAAAAGAAGCTTGCCCTGAATTAGATACCATAGATATTGGTGGCGGAATGCCAATATATACTTCGCTTGGAGTAGAGTATGATTATGAATACATGATAGATCAAATTGTGTTTTATATTAAAACCATTTGCGATAGCAGAAACATAGAAGTGCCAAATATTTTTACTGAATTTGGTTCGTTTACGGTTGGCGAAAGTGGTGGAATTTTATATTCGGTAATTGGTGAAAAGGAACAAAACGACAAGGAAAAATGGTTAATGATTGACAGTTCTTTCATTACTACTTTACCCGACACTTGGGGAATTGGTCAAAAGTTTATTTTGCTAGCAGCCAATAACTGGGACAAAGAATTTCAACGAATTAATTTAGGTGGATTAACCTGCGATAGTCAAGATTATTATAACAGTGATTCCAATACCAACCAAGTATTTATGCCCAAAACAGAAGATGCAGAACCATTGGTAATGGGATTTTTTCATACAGGAGCATACCAAGAAAGTTTGGGCGGATATGGTGGAATTCAACATTGCTTAATTCCTGCGCCAAAGCATATTATTATTGATAAAAACGAAGATGGAACTTTAAACTATCAAGTTTTTGCGGAACAACAAACGCCTGATACCATGCTTAAATTATTGGGTTATTAAAGAACAATGATTAAAGCAATTATTTTTGACATGGACGGCCTTTTGGTCGATTCTGAACCTTATTGGAAAATAGCTGAAAAAATTTGTTTTGGTAAATTAGGTTTAAACCTAAACGATGAACTGTTGCGCCAAGTAATGGGTTTTAGGTTAAGTGAAGTAGTGGAACATTGGTACAATTACCAAGCTTGGGGCGAAAAAAACTTTGAAGCAGTAGAAGCCGATGTTTTGGAAACTGTTAAACAATTAATCATTGAAAATGCTGATGCTTTGCCGGGTGTTATTCATACCTTGGAGCTTTGCAAAGCTAATGGTTATAAAATTGCTTTAGCATCATCTAGCGCCATGAGTTTAATAAATGTGGTGGTTGATAAATTGAACATTCGCCATTACTTTGATTTATTAGTAAGTGCCGAGTTTGAACCTTATGGAAAACCTCATCCAAGTGTATTTATAACTACGGCCAATATGTTAAATGTATTGCCAACTGAATGTTTGGTTTTTGAAGATTC
>CAISTO010000293.1 GCA_903888395.1 uncultured Bacteroidota bacterium
AGGGAAAACTTCATCACCGATATGACCATTCAGTGGAAAGTAAATGGTTCGTTAGTGGGTTCGTGGAATCAAATTATTTATGGCACTGCTTTTTTCTTAATGGATAGAATTAGTGGGAATAATAAAGTGGGTTACAGTAAACTTTCTTTCGCCATGTTTTTCCTCGGTTTGTTTAACCTCATGTTTAATTGGGGTCATCATATTTACACCCTTCCAACCGAATATTATATTAGGTATATTGGTTATATAGTTAGCATGACAGAATGGATTTTCTTTATTAGAATAGTTTATTCGTGGAGGTCAACTTTAAACGATATAAACTCCAATTATAATTACTATCCATATCGTTTTATTATGGCTTCCGACTTTTGGGTTTTTTTAAATATGGTACAAGCTATATTAATGTCAATTCCCGCTATTAATATTTATACGCATGGTACGCATGTTACTGTTGCGCACGCAATGGGAACCACCATTGGAATAAATACCATGATTCTTTTTGCTGCTTGTTTTACATATTTTAGCAATCATTCAAAAGCGTATAACAAATCAAATAAACGCTTAAATATTGCTTTTTGGATGATTCAAATTAGCTTATTAATTTTTTGGATTTCATTAAATATTGCTGGAATAAAAAAAGGAATTTGGCAAGTTACAAACAGTACTATTTCTCACCATGATATGATGAAAAGCTTGATGCCTTGGTTTCAAACTTTTACTTACTCTGGTGTATTATTAATGATATCATTGGCTTTTTTATGCATCACTATTTTATACCATTATGTTAAAAGTATAGTTAGTCAAAAAGCCAATTAAATAAAAAATATATAACGATTTTAAAGAGAAAAAAACTGTGCTAAGTATTACAAAAATATTTCATTTTGAAGCCGCTCATACCATTTCGTGCTATCATGGTCAATGTAAAAATATTCATGGTCATAGTTATGAATTACATGTTACTATAACTGGTGAAGAACTCAATGATTCCAATATGTTAATAGACTTTAAAGAGCTAAAAAAAATAGTGGAATTAAATGTTACCAACGATTTTGATCATGCACTAATTTTGAAAGCTAGCGATGAAAATATTGCAAATTATAAAACTTTAAATACTAAAATTCATTGGCTAAATGCTGAGCCAACAGCGGAGTTTTTAATTATGGAAATTGCCAAAAGAATAATGGCAAACTTGCCTGAAAAAATTATACTCAAAAAACTAAAACTTTTTGAAACTGCAAGTTGCTACGCAGAATGGGAAAATGATTAGCATTGAACAATCTATAAAACTTAATTTTTTTCTTAATTATAAATCATTAATCACCGAATTAGTTGACAGCTGTCAATGAATTTGTAGTTTTCTTCTACCACCTTTGATATTATAAAATGAAGGTGATGAAATTTAGCATAAAATACATGTATTTGTTCATGGTTGTTATAACCATTGTATCTTGTACCAAAACCCAAACTATTTTGGAAGAACCTGCTGCTCCAATAGGAATATTGAATATTCAAATTTCTCATGAAGTAGATGGAAAAGCATTGATTTTTGATTCCATGTTATACCATAACAAAGCCAATAATTTTTATAGTGTTTCACGTGTAAATTATTATATTTCTAATGTTAAATTATGGGGTAAGGGCAATAATAATTACTTATTTGATTCCATCATGTTTATTGATGCGAGTTTAAAATCAATTAACTTAAATGTATCAAGTGTGCCAGTTGGCAATTATCAATTTATATCGTTTAATATTGGAATAGATGCTGCAAGAAATATTCATAATGCTATTCCAAATTCACCTGAAAACATTTCCATGCTTTGGCCTGATGTAATGGGCGGTGGCTACCATTTTTTAAAACTAGAAGGAAAATATTTGGACTCGTTAAATAACGAAAAAGGAATTGCCATTCATATTGGTTTAAATTCATCATTGGTTTATCAAAATCCAATTATAAAAGATATAAATATTGCTGAAAGCAAAACTACCTACTTAAGCTTGGCAATGAATTTAAACGAATGGTTTA
>CAISTO010000294.1 GCA_903888395.1 uncultured Bacteroidota bacterium
AGTTTTCTGAAGCATGTAAAGGCACATGCGCATCGGCCACATAATGTCCTAATTCAGCTGAAATACGAAGAATTTTATCTAAATCTTTTTCTTTAAAAGCATACGTTAAACGAGTTAGCATAACTTGAATATGCCAAGGCACAATTCCATAAGCCAACAAAGTATCTTTCGTTAATTTTTTAATTGCATCGTTCCATAATTTAGGTACAGTATCTATGGGTAAACTCTTTTCATAATGATCCAAATCTATATAATGCCTACAAGCTTCTGCGGTATCGCTATACCTGCGTTTATCGGGGTTTACCGAGTTTTCGGTTAAAAAATCAATATTGGCTTTATAAAACGAAAACATTTCAGGAGGTAAACTAAATACCGCCAATCGGTTTACCATTTTATGTCCGTAAAAACCCCAAGCAAACAAACCATTGCTCAGCAACAAAAATGGAATTACAAATTTGAATTTATTCATGGAGCAATGATAAGGAAAATGTTGAATGGTTAGATTGTTAAATTGTTGGATGGATGATTGGTTGAATGGTTGAATTGAATGATTTGAAATTTAGAGGTAGGGTGCAGACCTATGTGTCTGCCCAATAAAAAATAACAAAGTGCGGGAACGTCATTCTGAATGTAATGAAGAAACTTTGTAAATTAACATTTCCGCACCAGGTAAAGATGCTTCGTGCCTCAGCATGACGTTCCCGCACTTGGTTTTTAAATCAAGATTGATAAATTTAATTGTTTAACACCAAATATGTAAAATATTGTTTATTGCATATTGCTAATTGCCAATTATCATTTGTTGAAAAAACATGAATAACATCAAAAGAAATATGAAATAGTTTAACCTATATTTGCCATCCGTAAAGACACATTTCTATTTACGGAATTCCTATTAATTGGTTTTAAGTAAATGGTTTAGCTGTATTTTATAAAACCCAAAACCATGCAAACCAAATATATTTTTGTTACAGGCGGAGTTACTTCATCGTTAGGTAAAGGCATTATTGCTGCTTCATTAGCCAAATTATTACAAGCCCGAGGCTATTCAGTTACCATCCAAAAACTAGATCCATACATCAACGTGGATCCAGGAACTTTAAATCCTTACGAACATGGCGAATGTTATGTTACTGAAGATGGTGCTGAAACCGATTTGGATTTAGGCCATTACGAACGTTTTTTAAACGTACCAACTTCGCAAGCCAATAACGTTACTACTGGTAAAATTTATCAGCATGTAATTAACCAAGAACGTCAAGGTGCCTATTTGGGAAAAACGGTACAAGTGGTGCCTCATATTACCGATGAAATAAAACGCAGAATAAAATTATTAGGCGAAACCGGAGAATACGAAATTGTAATTACCGAAATTGGTGGAACCGTTGGCGATATTGAATCTTTGCCATATATTGAAGCAGTTCGTCAGCTACATTGGGAGTTAAAAGACGAAGATTGTTTGGTTATTCACTTAACACTTTTACCTTATTTATCGTCTACCAAAGAGTTAAAAACTAAGCCAACCCAACACTCTGTAAAACTATTATTAGAAAGTGGTTTGCAAGCCGATATATTAGTTTGCAGAACCGAACATTCTATTAGCAAAGAGCAGAAACGTAAATTGGCATTATTCTGTAATGTTACTCCCGATGCAGTAATTGAAGCCTTAGACGTGCCAACCATTTATGATGTTCCTTTGATGATGTTAAAGGAAAAATTAGATAAAATTACTTTAAGTCGCTTAAAACTTTCAGCTAAAACTGAACCAGAATTAGACAGTTGGAAACAGTTTTTAACTCGCCATAAAAATCCTAAAAATGAATTACAAATTGGTTTAGTTGGTAAATATGTAGAGTTACCAGATGCTTATAAATCAATCATAGAAGCATTTATTCATGCAGGTGCTGCCATTGAATGTAGGGTTAGGGTTCAGTATATTCACAGTGAATTAATTTCGGAACAAAATGTAGCTAAAAAATTAGGTGAGTTAGATGGCGTATTAGTAGCTCCTGGTTTTGGCGACAGAGGAATAGAAGGAAAAATTACTGCCATAAAATATGTGCGTGAAAACAATATTCCTTTCTTTGGAATTTGTTTAGGCATGCAAATGGCCGTGATTGAATTTGCTAGAAATATATTAGGATGGAAAGATGCACACAGCACCGAAATGAATCCTGAAACCAAACATGCAGTCATTGACATGATGGCTGACCAAAAGAACATTACTGCCAAAGGTGGAACCATGCGTTTGGGTTCATATACCTGCGAAGTAAGCAAAGACAGCAGGGCTTATAAAGCTTATGAAAAAACTAAAATAACGGAGCGCCATCGCCATCGTTACGAGTTTAATAACAAGTTTCAAAAAGACTTTGAAAAAAATGGTTTAAGCATCACTGGTATCAATCCTGAAACTAAATTAGCCGAAATAGTTGAAATTAAATCGCATCCTTATTTTGTTGCGGTGCAATTTCACCCTGAATATAAAAGTACCGTTTTAAATCCACATCCTTTGTTTGTAAGGTTTTTAAAGGCTGCTTTGACGAAGAGTTTGGGTAAATAAATGCATTTAAATTCGAATCAATATTCCGATGTATCGGAACGAAAAAATTTTTCTATGTATCGCATGTGCGTCAACTTAATTTAGAGTTTTAAGATAGAAAACATTTTTAAATATTGAGTTCCAGAAGAACGAACTTACGGTAAAAAACAAATGCAGTCACCTTCACGAAAACCCAAAACTATTTGCTTACTTAATATAAATTCTACAGGAATTCTTTATTACAAAGTTCCAGAGGAACGGAATATGTATAGCAACGGGTTTTAACCCGTTGAAAAAAAAACAAATTCATTTGCACGAAAACCCCAAACCCTTTGCGCGAAGCCTTCGGCTTCGCGCAAAG
>CAISTO010000295.1 GCA_903888395.1 uncultured Bacteroidota bacterium
GATGATTTTAGAAGCAAAGAAAATGTAATTCAAAAAGCAATTTCAATGGCAAATGTAACAACTTCAAAAAAAGGAAAAATGCCTAGTATTCCTGCTGCTGCTAATAATAATGCGATGAATAATAATTCAGATTTTGTAAGCAACCAAGTAACAAATAATTCTTTGATAGATTCTGTCAATTTTTCTAAGGCAAAAAAGGCTTTTAACGAAAATCATTTTGATTCTTGCCTCAATTTATTGAACATTATTCAAATCAACCCGAGGTCTAATTATTATGAAGATGCTTTGTATTTATCGGCTCAAACATATTTGAAGCAAAACAAAAAAGTTGAAGCTAAAAATGTATTAACTGTTTTGATAAATTTTAAAGGCATAAAACAGAAAGAAGCGAGGAGTTTATTGAAGAGTATTAAGTATTAAGTATGAAGTATGAAGTATGAATTATGAAAATGAATCAGATACATTTCCTATTGAAGCTGAATATGAAGTAAAATAGTTACTGAATTTAGAAGCCAAGAATTTTTAAAATATCTTCCTCCAAAGCATAACCTTTTTTCTGCTTTCATCAATTTCATTTACTAAGTAAATTATTACTTTAAATTACCTATTAACTAGTTACTTTATCAACTATAAACCGTAATCACTTACCCATGAACCGTTTCTTTTTTGCCATAATTGGCAATTACTTTTGCTTCATGTGCTAGCCATTCTTTCCAGCGCTTATCTACATCTACCTCTTTTCCATATTTTCGTGCATAAGTTAAAAAAGTGGTGTAATGACCCGCTTCGCTAACCATTAATTCATAATAAAATTTCGATAATTCTGCATCGTCAATATTTTCAGAAAGTACTTTAAATCGCTCGCAACTGCGGGCTTCAATCATGGCCGAAAACAACATTCTATCTACAAACGAAGCGCTGCGGCTTCCACCTTTTTGCATAAACTGATATAGTTCGTTTACATAACTGTCTTTTCGTTCACGGCCTAATGTGTATCCTCGCGCTTTAATGATTTCAAAAACTTGCTCAAAATGGCTAATTTCTTCTTTTACCAATGCCAATAAATCGGCAACCAAATCAGTTAATTCAGGATTATAGGTAATAATAGTAATGGCGTTACTTGCTGCTTTTTGCTCACACCAAGCATGGTCGGTTAATATTTCTTCTAAATTACTTTCTACTATATTTACCCAACGTGGATCTGTTGGAAGTTTAAGACCTAACATATTTTTGTGTTTTATTTACTTAATAAATCTATTTCTTTTTGGTAATCGTATTGTAAATCTTCATGCAAAGTTTTCATTGAATCATTGATTCGCTTCAGTTGTGCTTTGTATAAATTATACAGAACAGGACTTTTCCTAAATTCAATTTTGGTATTGTTTAGTGCTTTGCAAAAATGAGTCAATAATTCAATATTGGTAGTTGCTAAGCCAGAATATTTTGCATGTTTATTAGCTAAACGAAGTATTTTTCGAATGGTTTTTTTTGCAAAATATAAATTAGAGGTGTTCATGTCTTCAAACAAATCAGACATTTCAACTTTAACATTTTCAACGAATTGAGCTTCATTGTGTGTTTGAAAAAGTAAGTAATTCAAAAACTCTTTATTGTCTTTTTTATACTTAGCTAGTTTGGTGCAAAGCTCTACTAATTGCGCAGGATGGAGGGTTTGTAACTCTTTCTTTATTTCCGATAACGAAGCCGATTGCATAATTTGTTGCAATATAGGAGTTAGTTATTTAAATTGAAAGATTAGAATCCCGATTCGTCGGGAGAAAGATTACAAGATTGAAAGATTGAAAAAACCAATTAACAATTCAACCTATCAACTCAATCAACCTTTACAAAAAAACAAAAAGTACTTTTTTATATATTTCTTTTTCTCTTAATTAGCGGCTTAAATAAACACAGAAATAAAAATGAAAAAAATAGTTGTAGCACTAAGTTTAATGGTAATTTCAAGTATTGCAATAGCAGCAAAAAAACCAAAATTAGCCGATGGTTTATACGCAGAAATGACCACTTCAAAAGGCATAATTTTAATGAAATTAGAAGTTGAAAAAGCGCCATTAACAGTAGCAAATTTTGTAGGATTATCAGAAGGGAAAATTAAAAACGAAGCAAAAGCATTAGGAGTTCCCTACTACGACAGCTTAAAATTTCACAGAGTAATTCCTAATTTTATGATTCAAGGTGGCGATCCACAAGGAAATGGCAGTGGTGGACCAGGTTATGCTTTTAAAGATGAGTTTGACCCTAGTTTAAGTTTTACAGGTCCTGGTATTTTGGCAATGGCTAATGCTGGACCAACTACCAATGGAAGCCAGTTTTTTATTACACATATTCAAACTACTTGGTTAAACAATAAACACACCATATTTGGTAAAGTATTAGAAGGACAAAACGTTGTAAATGCTGTTGCTCAAGGAGATTATATAGTAAAAGTGAAAATTATTCGTGTTGGAAAATTGTATAAAAAATACAAAGGTGAAGTTGTTTTTGAAGAACTAAGAAACAAATAGTTTTCGAAAAGGAAACTTAATGATTAGCAATTTAAAATGACGCACAAAATAATGTGTGTGATTTTATAAAAAAAATTGAACCACATAGACACATAGAATCCATAGCTTATAAACTATGTTTCCTATGTGTCTATGTGGTTTTCTTATTTCATTAATATTTAGAAGTAATTTTAAAACATTAATGTTATTGAAGACGAGAACGTTTCTCGTTAGATAGCTATAGAACTCCGCTCGAACTTACTAACATTCTATAACTTCTATGGCAATCTCTTTTTTATGAATTAATTTTTTCTAATTGTTCGCAAATACTTTCAAAATTAGGACGAGCTAAAATGTTTTCTTGCATGCAATCATTTCGTAATTGTTTTAATTTTTGAATGATTGAATTGTTTTCAACTTCATTGGTGTGCATCAACATATCATCGAGTAAGCAGCCGAACGCACGCACTTCAATTTTTTCAATAGCTTCAGCTTCCTTTGCTTTTGGATTATAAAAAGTGGCTGCTCCAAAATCGCCTAACAAGTTATTGGCAGCTTCATCGTACATAATATTGTGCGCATACAAGTCACCATGATTGATTCCTATAGCATGCAAATGTTTGGCAACCGAAGCAATTCCTTTTGCTATTTTCAAAATTTCTATTGAAGTAAAAACGGTATTTTCGTTAAAAGTATCTCGAGAACAAGTTTCGAAGTTTGGTGGATTTCCTAAGTTTTTGTAAGTTGGTGGAATCAAGCCCAAAACCAATCCTTTTTTATCATCAGGATGATTGATAATTTTACCTAACACCTGCACTAAATTTGGATGCGCACCTGCAGCCATGGTAGCATTTTTTTCATTCAATGGCAATCCATCACTGGTCATATCACCTTTAAAAACTTTTACCGCTACTTCTTCATCTTTTAAAATTGCTTTTGAAATAATTCCCGAAGCGCCTTGTCCTAATTGATCTTGAATATCCAAATGATTCCAATCTATTCCATTTAATGAA
>CAISTO010000296.1 GCA_903888395.1 uncultured Bacteroidota bacterium
CAATAAAATTTTAGCTTTACTACCAGTAAATGCTCAGTATTATTGGTGCAAAGCACAATTGCCACGGGCATTAAATGAAATAGAATTGCAAACACAAGCAAAACAATTTCATTTGAAAGGAAATGCATTTGAAACAGTTGCGTTGGCATTTGAAAGTGCAAAACTAAACGCAACTAAAAACGATTTTATTTTTGTTGGTGGAAGTACTTTTGTTGTAGCTGAGGTTTTATAGATAATGATTTTAGTTGGAGGGATAATTTTTTTCAAAAAATTCAATATAAAATGACGTTGTGTCATTCAGAAGGAAACTCCTTTCCTCGGCAACCAATATTGAAATTTATTAGTTGGTTGCCATAATTAAGGGTACCGCTCGAGCGGTACTACTGAATGACTAATTGCTTTATTATTATAAGTTAACAAAAAAACGTCAATGGTAGCGAAGTCGAGAATAGTATGGTGGTTCTCGACTACGCTCGAACTGACTTTAATAATTACCATCAAACTAATTCAATTTTACTTATTCCATTTGTGGCATTACAAATAAAAATTTCATCTGCTTGGCGTAACTCAATTTCCGTACAATTTTTTTCAATAACTGGTTTATTCGCTAACTCCATTTGTTCCATATAAACCTGCCGAGCAATGCCGTCAATGCAGCCTTCAGCTAATGGAACAGTATATACTTGATTGTTACTTTTCCAAAATAAATTAGCACTTGCCGCTTCTATGATGTTTCCATTTTGATTTAAAATGAGTGCATCGTCTAAACCATTTTCATGCGCCCAAATTTTTGCTAAAACGTAAATCAAAGCATTGCCAGTTTTTAAGTTTGAAAGAGGGCCAATGGCTTTGGTTTGAAAGGAATAAATTCCTGCTTTTTTAGGCTTTGCAGCAATTTCTTTCCAGTTTTCAGGTAATTCAAATGGTTCAATAATAAAAGCAGTTTCATTTGAATTTGGAAGGTAAAAACCTGTTGCATTTCTATGCAAAACAAAACGAACCCTACAGCTATTTTTATTTAATAGATTGGAGTTATTTATTTCATTTAAAATAGTGTTTTTAAAAAAATCAATGTCAAAGGAATTTGATACATTCATTTTTAAAACTGCAGCACTTTTTACCAATCTTTCAAAATGTTTATCTACATGTTGAATTTGATTGTTTAGAACCAACATACTTTCAAAAAGTAAGTCGCCATATACAAAAGCTCTATTTATCATGGAATTATTTTGTTAAAAAAAACACCTCCTTTTTAATTGGGAAGTGTTTTTATTAGTTTGTTATTTTATTTGCTCATTTCTGCAAAATATTTAAAGAAATATGGAATGGTTTCTATTCCTTTATAATAGTTTTCTATGCCATAATGTTCGTTTGGTGAATGAAGCGCATCGCTGTCTAAACCAAAACCCATTAATACCGATTTCAAACCCAATTCTTTTTCAAACAATGCAACAATTGGAATACTTCCACCACCACGAGTAGGAATTGGTTTTTTCCCAAAGGTAGTTTCCATTGCTTTAGCAGCAGCTTTATAAGCAATGGAGTCGGTTGGAGTTACTACTGGTTCACCACCATGATGTGGTTTTACAACTACTTTTATACCCTCAGGTGCTATGCTTTCAAAATGGTTTTTAAATAAATCAGTAATTTCATTACTCACTTGATTTGGAACCAAACGCATACTTATTTTTGCAAATGCTTTTGAAGGTAAAACAGTTTTAGCACCTTCTCCAATATAGCCACCCCAAATTCCGTTACAATCTAAAGTAGGACGAACACCTGTTTTTTCATATACAGTAAAACCTTTTTCACCCCAAACATCACTAATTTCTAAATCCTTTTTATAAGCATCTATATCAAAAGGAGCAAGATTTAAATCAGCACGTTCTTGGGCCGATAATTCAATTACTTTATCATAAAATCCAGGAATGGTAATGTGGTTATTTTCATCGTGCATGCTGGCAATCATTTTTGCTAAAACATTGATTGGATTGGCAACTGCACCACCATAAACACCACTGTGTAAATCGCGATTTGGACCGGTAACTTCTACTTCTACGTAACTTAATCCGCGTAAACCAGTATCTATACTTGGGGTATCGTTAGCTATCATTGAAGTGTCAGAAATCAGCACCACATCGGCTTTCAATCTTTCTTTGTTATTGATACAAAATGGTCCTAAGTTAGTGCTTCCAACTTCTTCCTCTCCTTCAATCATGAATTTAACATTGCATGGCAAAGAATTGGTTTTCATCATCATTTCAAATGCTTTTAAATGCATGTACATTTGACCTTTATCATCGCAACTTCCACGCGCAAAAATGGCTCCATTTGGATGAACTTCTGTGCTACGAATGCTTGGTTCAAAAGGAGGTGTATCCCATAATTCTATTGGAACTGCTGGCTGTACATCGTAATGACCATAAACCAAAACTGTAGGCAACGATTGATCTATTATTTTTTCACCATAAACAATTGGATAACCGGCAGTCTGACAAATTTCAACATGATCAGCTCCCGCTGCTATCATTTTTGTTTTTATAAATTCAGCCGCTTTATTTACGTCACTAGCAAAATCTTTGTCAGCGCTAATGCTTGGAATGCGCAATAAATCGAAAAGTTCATTTAAAAAACGATCTTTATTTTGTTCAATATATTCTTTAATCATTTCCTTTTATTTAAATAATTTCTAAAACTTATTTTTCCACATCATGCTTTCTACAGGTTTTACTGTTCGTTTATTATACTTAGCATTTTTCTTGCTATTATACATAATTTCGATTTCTCCTGCTACTTCAAAATAAATTAATTGACCAATTGGCATACCGGCATATATTCTTACAGGTTGCGTACATGAAATTTCTAAAGTCCAAGTATTACAAAATCCAACATCGCCTTTTCCAGCGGTGGCATGAATATCAATTCCTAAGCGACCAGTGCTTGATTTACCTTCTAAAAAAGGAACTTGTTTGTGAGTTTCAGTATATTCGGCAGTTACGCCTAAATATAAAGTGTTTGGTTGAATGACTAATCCTTCCACAGGAATTTCAAAAACTTCAATTTTATTGTGTTCACGAGCATCTAAAACTCTGTCTTTGTAAGTTGCCAAATATCTACCCAAATGCACATCGTAACTATTGGTGCCAAGGCAATCTTTTTTAAATGGTTCAATTAAAATGTTTCCATTTTCAATTTCTTCCAATATGCGTTTGTCTGAAAGTATCATTTTATATATTTTTTTATTTGCTACTGCAATAAAAAATAAAAACTTAATTACTTTGCCAACTATCAATCAACAAAAAAACAATCATTCAATAAATCATTGAAAATAAAGATGAAATTATTGATTATTTAAAACAATACTTATTACAAATAACTTTAATTAATAATAGGAGCAAAAAAAATTGATTCAACAAATAGGAATATTTTCAGACACGCACGGTTATATTAATCCAAAACTATATCAGTTTTTTGATCAATGCGATGAACTTTGGCATGCTGGCGATTGGGGTGACTTAAAAACATTGGAAGAAATTGAAAAGTTTAAACCATTAAGAACAGTTTGGGGAAACATAGATGGACAAGAATTAAGGATAAGAATGCCTGAAATTTTAAAATTTGAAATCCAAAATATGAAAGTTTGTATGCTTCATATTGGTGGTTATCCCAATAATTATTCCCCAAAGTTTAAACAAATTGTAAAAAATGAACAATTTGATTTAATGATTTGTGGCCATTCACACATATTAAAAGTAATGCGAGACCCCTTACTTAATATGATGCATATAAATCCTGGAGCTTCTGGTAATCATGGATTTCATTCGGTTTCAACTGCCATTCGTTTTAAAATAAAAGATGGTAAAATGTTTGAAATGGAAATATGGGAGCAAAAAAGAAATTAACATTATTAAGCAACCATTTTTATTTTACTATTGACATACTTATAAATTTTATTATTTTGCTAACCAAATTACTCGTTTTAAATATGAAAAAACTGATATACACTTTTACTATGCTTGCCTTTGGATTGCACAGTATTGCTCAACAAAAAAGCACTCTTTGTGGAACTGATGAACACAATAAATTTCTTCAATCAACAAATCCACAGTTGAAAATAGAAGAGGAAAATTTCAATAAAAATTGGAAAAATTATTTACAAACTGTCAATTTAAATGACTTAAAAAATGCCAATAAATTAGGCAAAACGAGTGCTCCAAAATATATAATTCCGGTAGTAGTGCATGTTATTCATTCAGGAACTACCAGTTCAACAAATATTTCTGATGCTCAAATTAATAGTGAAATTGATTTTTTAAATAAAAGTTTTAGAAACTTGAATTCAGATTCTGTTAACAGAAGAGAAATTTTTAAAGACATTGCAGCAGATTGCGAAATAGAATTTAGGTTAGCTAAGAAAGATCCACAAGGAAATTGTACAAAAGGAATTGTAAGGGTATATTCTCCAAATACAAATTTGGGTGATGACATTTTGAAAAAAGTAAGTGTTTGGGATTCTAGAAGTTATTTAAATGTTTGGATTGTAGAAAGAATTTTAAGAGAAACCACTAATGGTATTGTAATTGGATATGCACAATTTCCTTTCGGTTCATCTTCAGCATCTACCGATGGTATCATGTTAAATTACAATGTTTTTGGACAATTAACACCTTCACAAAATGTATTTAACACAACAACTACTCATGAAATTGGACATTGGTTAGGATTGTATCATCCATTTCAAGGAGATAGTTGTAACAATACTGAA
>CAISTO010000297.1 GCA_903888395.1 uncultured Bacteroidota bacterium
ACTTGACATTACTTGGCACGAAAAACAAAAAAATATAAAGTTAATTTTGTTGAATAAAAACAGAATTTAATTTGGTTTTATATTTAAATTTCAGTGTAAAATAATAATGGAAATTACAGCACATATAAATCACGATAAAATAATAGAATTATTAGAATCACATTTAATAAATTTTGAAAATGATGGTGGTTTAAAAAAAGTATATCAGCAGTTAATCAATTATTCACAGGACATTTTAAATAAAAATAAAATAAGCTTTACTTCTATTGAAAATTTAAATTCAAGTTATAAAGAAATAATTAGTAATCCAAATATAGTTGAGCTTGCCACTACCATTGCATCAGATTTACCTATTTTTATTAAATCCGATAAGGAAAATGCTAAAACAATTATGGTTTGTGCCATGGATCCACTTCCACCAGAACCTAACAAAAAAAATATTAAAAATAAAATTTTTACTGATTGGGAAAAAAGAGGTTTTAATTTAAATAATGACATTGGTTTTTGGGCACCATTTAGTTTAATTGATCAGGGAATGGGACCTAATAATGTTTTTTTTAAAGAATTGAAATCAGAATACAATTTATATGTGACTGATATTTATAAAATATTTTTTTACATAGATAAAGGGAATAATCATTTTGCTAAAAGCAATTCTATTAAAGAGTATAAAAATTTGACTATTCACGGGAAAATATTAACAGGAGAAATAGAAATAATAAAACCACATTTTATTATAACATTGGGTAATGACGCCAGGAACGCACTTTTGAAAATAAACAATGAAATAGCTGGATCAGAAAAACAAAAAGCTGATAAATGGGATGAAAACAATGAAATTCAAAAATACAAATTCAATGAAACTACCATTTTATCCTCACCACATATTTCAGGCTCGGCTAATGGTGCAAAAAAACATATTTTAAAAAACAGTATATACAAAAACATTACTGATGTAAACAACTTAATTGAAGTTCAAAAGTTAGCAAGAATAATTTTATATACCGCATCTTTTAAAATTTAAAACAAGCAATATTTTAATAACAATAATTTAAAAAACAAATAAACATTATGTCAAAATTATGGAAATTAACTTTAACACAACAGAAAAGTGTGAAGAAAGGATCATCGGGATTTGCAGTTAGTCCGGGTATTTCATTTACGGTATTAACTAGTAGCGATTCACAACCACAAGCCAGAGATATTGAACAACCATTTTTAAAAGCAATCAATGCTGATTCAATCAATGGAAGTATTTCTTCTTCTGATTTTAAAATTGAAAAAGCATAAAATAATTTTTAAATTATGTTTGGATTTAAAAAGAAATTAGGTGTTTCCTTTTCACTTTCAAGGTTAGTGGGAATTAGTGGTTTAAAAAATAGCATTGCCCGAAAAACGGGTATTCCAACAACTAAAGGCGGTATTGAAAGAAAAATTGGTCAAAAAATTTTAGCTATTATTTTAAAAAAATGAAAAAAGAAAATCAAATTACAGCTGGTTCGGGCTCGCCCATTTTTCTTTTATTGCTGTATTTATTTAGTTCATTTTTTTCGGGATTGCTATTTAGTATTCTAGCCTTGAGGGCAAAAAGTAGGAATAAAACTAGTTTTTGGTGGGGATTACTTTCATTAATTTGTATTGTTTTTTTTAGTGTACTATCCTTCTCCTTATTCAAAACCTCAAGTCCTAATAAAGATGTGGTTTACTATTATGTTGGATTGGGTTCTTTAATTACTAATTCAATTGCTATTGCATTATTAATCTTAACAATTTTTATAAATAATAAAAAAATTGAATGAAAAAAACAATAAAAAAACCTGATAAATCAATTTCAAATGAAGAAAAGATACAGAAAGAAATTGATATTTTTGGTATTAAATTAATCAAAATTGTAGGAGTTGTTGGTATATTTTTAGGCTTGATTATACTTTCTTCTTTTTGGTTTTGGGTAATAAAAATGTTATATAAAGTAGGGTAAAAGTGATAGCTTAAAATATCAATAAACAGATTAAATACAGTGGAGTTCGGCTACCACTCTAATAAACGAGGCGAAATCAGAAAAGCCATATGAGTATGATTTAATTTTAAATATTACGAAAATGTTCAAATTTAATTTAACAACAAAATTTAAAAAAGGAAAAGTATTTGTTAACTCCCAAAAGACATCTTTCTTACTGGTCATTTTATTGCTTTTAAGTATAAATACTTTTTCACAAGTTACCTTTCAAAGTTTGAGTTTACCAACTAGTGTTGCTAATAAAAACTTTTATTCAATTAGTAAACAAGCATCAAATTTATACATTGCAGGTGATGGATGTTTGTTAAAATCAGTAAATAATGGTACAACATGGACTGTTATGTACACTGACGATACTAAATATTTTTTTGATGTAAAATTCACTGATGCACAAACAGGTTATGCTGTAGGTTGGGCAAAAGGTGCAAATTCATTAAATAAAATTGCCATTCTTTATAAAACTGTTGACGGTGGTAGTAATTGGTTTTTACTTTATACCTCAACTAGACGTGCAAGTGCTTCCTCTAGATTTAATGAGGGAGAGATGAGAAATGGAACAATTGATTTCTTAGATGAAAGCAGATTGATTTGGGGAGTTGGAACCGTTCAGTTTTATTCGGCAACAGGCGGAAGGGGTAATCATTGTGCAATTACATCTGTTCAAACTTATTCTTCATCATTGGCTAATATTACAAAAACTTTTATTGGAAGTTCAGGAATACTAGAATCAAATAAAGGTGGAATTGAATATGGAATATCTGGTTATCAATCTTCCGATTATTATGATTTAGATTTAATTAATTCAGATGATTTATATGCCATTACAAAAGGTGCTTCTGGAAGTGAATTGATTAAAATTAAAGTAAATCAAACAAATACGTTTACTTATAATGCTATTACAGGCTCATTGAGTACCGATTGTTTTTACGGACTAGATTTTCTTAGCAATGATATAGGTTATATAGTAGGGAAGTTTGGAAAAGTGGCATACTCTTTAAATGCAGGAACAAGTTGGACTCAAGTTACACCTTTTAAAAATGAACAATTGAATGACGTACTTTTTTATTCTCAATCAGAAGCAATAGTTATTGGTAATAATGGAACAGTATTAAAAATGAATACTACTTATAATTCAAGTGTTAATTTTGTTGATTCAAAACCAAGTTACAATGAAACAGTAACAAATTGGTCGCCTGTAAGTTCAGGAACTACAAATGCCTTATATGAATTAGAAATAAAAAATGGCGTTGGATACATTGCCGGAGATGGTGTTATTTTAAAATCTACAAATCAAGGTGCAAGTTTTACAACTATTTATTCTAATTCAAATTACAAATTCAGGGACATTTCATTTGTAGATGCAAATATTGGTTGGGTAATAGGTTATAATATTTCTTTGAATAGGGTTGACGTTCTTAAAACTACCAATGGTGGTAATACTTGGACCGTTCAAACTTCATTAACAGGTACAAGTCCAGGAGTCATTACGGGACTTGTCATAGAGGCTTTTACCAGTTCTTATGTTTTTGCATCCTCAATAGGTTCAAAGAAAATTACTACAGATGGAGGTTTAAATTGGACTAGTGTTTTAGGTAATTATGGAATAGCACCAATTGCTGATTTTGTTTTTTTTGGTAATAATATTAGTTCTGTTGGTCATCAAGGTTATGGACCTAAACTTACTGGTGGTGGTTCTTATTTTGCACGTGATTTAGACATTGCTGAAGGAGGTGATAATCCAGGTTGCCTCTCACTAACATGTCCTAATTCGATTAAAAATTACGGTATGAATGCTATAAGTACAGTTAATAACCATTTAGCTATTGCTAGAGATATGGATTATAGTACAATTTCAGAAACAACCGAAGGTTGGATAGAAAGAAGTAAAATTGCAAATCCAATTAAGGCATCAGATTGGACTTGTTCTCCAACATATACTGCAGCACATTTTTATGGTATAAAAATGATTTCAGAAACAAATATTTGGATGGTTGGAGAAAAAGGAGCTTTAATTACCACAAAAAATGCTCATGGTGGTATAATCAGTCAATCGAGTGAGCCAAACCCTCAAAAAGAATGGTATGGTCACAATACTGGAACTCATAATAATTTATATGATATTGATAATTTTTCTGATGAAGTATTTGTTGCAATTGGAGAATCTGGAACTATTATAAGAACCATTAATGCAAATAGTTTTGCATTAATATCTTCACCTACTTTAACTACCACTGCCATTTCAAATAACTCAAATTCTGCAGCTACATGTGGCGGAAATATTAGTAGTGATGGAGGTGGGACAATCACATCAAAAGGTGTTTGCTGGTCTACAAGTTCAAATCCAACTATTACAAATAGTAAAACAAATGATGGAAGTGGTACTGGAGTATTTATAAGTAATATAACTTCATTACTACCCAACACACTTTATTATGTTCGTGCATATGCTACCAATAGTGTAGGAACAGCTTATGGAAATCAAGTTTCATTTACTACTTGGTCTACTTCCATTAATCAAAAAATAAAAGAAGATATATACATTTCAATTTTTCCTAATCCAAATAATGGTAAAATGTATTTAAAAGCAGATTTAAATAAGAACGATTTAATAGAAATAAATGCTATGAATATTTTGGGAGATTGCTATAAAATAAAATTCAATTTAGTAGATAATGGATTATTAGAATTAAATATTCCTGAAAACATAACAGGAATAATTACTTTAGAAATCACAATCGATGGAAAAAGTACTTTTGAAAAAGTATCAATTATAAAATAGTTTTTATATTTCATAATCTACAAAAAAAAGTCACCAATTTTTGGTGACTTTTTTTGTAGGTGTGAATTGTAATTGAATATTCGCTTTCGCAAGCATCATGCGAGTTTACGAAAGGTAAATCAGCGAGTATTAGCTCCCGACTAATCGGTATGCGGTAATAATTTTGTTGTTGGTGCCGCTGCACTAAAATACCACAACGGGTTAATGAATTATTTCTTATGAATTTAAAGAAATAGTTTTTTTATTTTTAATTAAATAGTTTTTATAAAATTCAAATTATTACATTAAAAATTACTTTATTGCATTCATGATTCAATTAAGTATAAAATTTTGTCAAAAAAAATAATTTTGTCTTTAAAAAAAATATGATAACACAAAACGACATCAACTTCATGATTGCAGCAGCTAATTTAACAGGTTTTCAAGTGCAAAGTAATCAAATTCAATTTATGACTTTGGATGCAGGTATCGATACACATGTTCAATTAGAACTGCCAAATGGAATGCAAGCTGTTTATATTTTTAAATATGAAGACATCTATTTGAAAGTAGGAAAGGCAGGTATATTTAATAAAGCAAGATATAGGTCACATCATTATAAACATATGTATGCAAATAATAATTTAGCTTTGTCATTGATCATTGACCCTGAAATAATAACGCCAGAAGCAGATTTTATTAACATTTGGATTAGGGAGAACACAACTAGATTTAATTTACTTATTGATGTCAATTTGGGTGTTAATTTTTTGAATTTTATGGAAGCTTTTTTTATTCTAAAATGCAATCCAAAATATTAAAGTAAATTAAACTAGTTCTTAGAATATTTTAGAATAGAATATGAATCAAGTTAAATTAATTTATTCATTACTATAATTAGTCTGAGGCTAAGCCCTTGTGAGATGGTAATTAGTATTTTAAATTATCCCGTGTCAGAGACACTACAATCATCATAAATCCTTAGAGCGCTATGCATACTCTAAGGATAGTATCGTATTTACGTTATCAACGGAAATAATTTTGTTGTTGATGCCGCTGCACTAAAATACCAACAATGGGCAATGCGATTGCCACGTTCCTCGCAATGAAGTTTCAACAAATAAATACTTGTTTTATGGCGAGCGTTGGCCTGACTTCCGACATATCGGAAAAGCGGGCCGTTCCCGCCATAAATTAAAATCTATCCATTTATTTTAATGGAATATAATTATTCATTTGAATGAAGTTTAAAAATTTAAAGCGGGACTTGCGGGAGGGTAGCTTTTTATTGTCTAGTCCTGCAAGGCAGGATTTCTTTTTCAGCAATGGAAAAAGAAAGAAGAAAAAAAAAGTTGCTAAGCTTAATCTCTGAGTATAAAAAAATAAATCAGCCGGATGCTTATCAATGGATTCAAATGAAAGTTGCGAGCGAAGGCGGTAATTTATTTGGGTCTGTATCCACTTTGCTTCAATATTTCATCCCAATTGTTATTATTCATAATTTCTGAAAGAGAAGCACCTGTTTTTTCAGCGTAGTTTTCTAATATTTTATAACCACAATAAACACCTAAAGATGGTGCACTTTCTTGCGGAATTCCTTCAGCTGAGGTAAAAGGTCCGTCAGTTAAAAAACGCATGTATTCATTTGGATTTTTTTCATATAATAATTTCTTATCTACAAAAAAGCTCCATATTTGATTTTCACTTTCATTGCACCAGTCCATTTGTTTTTTAGTATATCCAAACACCAAAGTATCATTTAACTCTGGCAATATTTTTTTTGTAAAATACCTCACCTTTGCTTCAAAAAGCATGTATGCTAAAAAACGTTTGTCCTTTAATTGCTTGTCGAAAGTAGAAATGGCAATGGCTTTTAAGGTATTTGGAACAATATAATCTTTGGTCATTTTGCTGCGCATAAACTCCGGAAATTCTTCAGGATAAAAAGGGTAATTTTTACCCAAATACATGTCTAATCCTATACCTATAATGCTATCGTAAGCGCTATGAGCTTCGGTAAACTCTGAAATATAACTTACAAAATGAGGAATTTTTACATCTGGGAATTCTTTTTTATAGCGGCTCATGGCTACCGAAAGTTCATCTTCTATTTTATTTAAATTAGGATAGATGCTATCAACTTCATGTTTTAATGCTAAAATACTTGGATATTTTACAAAGCCAATTAAACTTTTGGCATAATATGGATCATTTGTTTGGGGTAATAATCCTAGGGTGTTTTCACAAAATCCAAAATAAAATTCATCATATTTTTTAGCAATTTTGCTAAAATGCGCATCATTTACTAAGTTGGTGTCATTTAAAATTAAATCTTGTTCAAACCTAGTAATGCTAATGTGGTCAACATCTTTTGCTTCGTTTTCAATACTTGAGTTATTACCGCAAGCAGCTAAAAAACAAATAAATATACCTGTAAAAAAAATGTTACTGTTTTTGTTAAAACTATCAATAAATTGCAATGCTTTCATGGCAACAAAAATATGAGAATAAAAAACATTTTTGCTTTAATTATTTGCGCTTTAATAATTAGTAAAGCCAATGCACAAATTTCTGATGAATCGATGTATGAATTTGGCTTAAGAATAGCTCCGCAAGTGAGTTGGAGTAAGCCCGATAGTAAAAGCATTACCGATGGTGGCATTAGTTTAGATTGGAATTATGGTTTTCATGTGGCTAAAAAATTTACCTCACGTTATGCATTTGCTTTTGAAGTGAATGTCATTAACATGACTTCAAAAATTAAAGTGATTGATTCTATCAATGTATTTTCGCCTACTAAATTACCAGCGGGAGCACCTGTCACCGACATGTCATTGAACTTTCATTTGCGTTATTTACAAATTCCAATTTTGTTTAAAATGACCACAGATCCTTTTAAAGATAAGTGGAAAGCTTATGGTGAATTTGGATTGGGTTTTAGTTTTTTAATTCGTAGCAAAGTAGATGTAAGTTCTTCTGTTTTAAAACTAAATGATGTGGATGTTGACCATCCTGATAATGGAGATGTTTTTTATATTAATAGTGATAAGTTTGACAAAAATTATAGCACACAAATTAATTTGATACGTCCTTCATTTATTGTTGGTGGTGGATTAGTTTATGACCTTGTTGGTAATACAAAATCGTATATTGGTATAAGATATGACAATGGATTGGCCGATTATATGGACGCAGATAAATGGACTGCAAATAATAGTTATACTGCCTTAAATATTGGCATTATTTTTTAAGGATTAGTTTTTTTAAAATCCTTTCATCATATAATTATTGATAAAAAATTTGAAAATAACATTAGCGCAACTGAATTATCATACTGGTAATTTTGAGTTAAATACGCAAAAAATTATTGAGGCCATTAATAAGGCTAAATCTGAACAAGCTGATTTAATTATTTTTTCTGAATTATCGGTTTGCGGTTATCCTCCTCGCGATTTTTTAGAGTTTCATGATTTTATAAATTTATGCTTGCAAAATGTAAACATCATTGCTGAGCAATGTGTTGGAGTAGCTGCTATCATTGGTTCTCCAACTGTTAATCCAAAAACTGAAGGTAAAGATTTATTTAATTCAGCTTACTTTTTAGCAGACGGAAAAGTGCAGCAAATTATTCATAAAACCTTATTGCCAAACTACGATGTGTTTGACGAATATCGCTATTTTGAACCCAACCGAGTTTTTGAAATTGTAAATTATAAAGGTAAAAAACTAGCCATTACCATTTGTGAAGATTTGTGGAACTTAAATTCAAACCCCATGTACATTCAATGTCCAATGGATGAGTTAATCAAACAACAGCCTGATTGCATTATTAATATTGCCGCTTCGCCATTTAGTAAAGTGCAAATAAATACACGTTTGCAAGTTTTAAAAACCAATGCCATAAAATATAATTTACCGCTGTTTTATGTAAACCATATTGGTGCGCAAACGCAATTAATTTTTGATGGTGGAAGTTGTGTGTTGAATAGCAATGGTAAGGTTGTAAATCAATTGAGACATTTTGAAGAAGACACAATAATGGTTGAATTGGATACCATAAATTCAATGCAAAGCATTCTTGAAAACAATGAAAATGAAACCATAAATTACCAAGATATTGAACATGCATTGGTGCTTGGAATAAAAGAATATTTTAGAAAACAAGGATTTAAAAAAGCCATTCTTGGTCTTTCTGGTGGAGTGGATTCTGCGCTTGTAGTATATTTGGCTGCAAAAGCGTTGGGTGCCGAAAACGTAATGGCTGTGATGTTGCCTTCGCAATACAGCAGCGATCATTCAGTAAGTGATTCGGAGCAATTAGTAAAGAATTTAGGAGTTAAAAGTGATTTGATTTCTATTGAAAATACTTTTGCTGCTTTGCAAAATACCTTAAGCAAACAGTTTGAAAATACGGAATTTGGCATTGCTGAAGAAAACATGCAAAGTAGGAGTAGAGCAGTTATTTTAATGGCCTTGGCCAATAAATTTGCTTATATTTTACTCAATACTTCTAATAAAAGTGAACTGGCTGTAGGTTATGGAACATTGTATGGCGACATGTGTGGTGGCATTTCAGTAATTGGCGATTTATACAAAACAGAAGTATATGCGCTTTGTGATTTTATCAATCGAAACGAAGAAATTATTCCTAAAAATATTTTAACAAAAGCACCAAGTGCTGAGTTACGTCCAAACCAAAAAGACAGTGATTCATTGCCCGATTATGAAGTGTTAGATGCTATTTTGTTCCATTATATTGAAGAGCGTAAAGGTCCACAGGAAATCATAGCCTTGGGATTTGATGAAGCGTTGGTTTTACGAACTTTAAAAATGGTAAATACCAATGAATGGAAGCGTTTACAAGCCCCACCAGTTTTAAGAGTTTCTAGCAAATCGTTTGGACCAGGAAGAAGAATGCCTTTGGTAGCTAAGTATCTTGGCTAAATTCGATTGGTGAGGACACCAACCGAGGACAAAAATACGGAACACTTAACTTGCCCGTGGTTGTGTCTCCTGACCAACCACATAAATTCGATTGATGATGACAAAAAATCTTGTTTTAGAATTTCAATATTAGTATTTCGAATTTACTTTATGCACTATGCAAAAATACCTCTGCAGGAATACTGAAATAATTTTTTAGTTTTTGTGCAGTTTTTAAAGTTATTTCTCGTTTACCTGAAAGCACAGCAGAAACATGCCCTTTGCTTCCAATAATTGGTTCTAAATCTTTTGCTTTGATGCCCATTTCTAACATTTTATATTTAATTACTTCCAATGCATCAAGTTCAGGTAATTGATAGTGCTTATCATCATAATCCTTTATCAAAACCATTAGTAAATCTAATTCATCATGTTCAGCAGAATTTGGTGCTGTATGAAATATTTCCATTAATCTGATGGAAGCATTATGGTATTCTTTTTCGGTTTTTATTACTTTCCAAGTCATATTTATAGTTTTTTATTGGTTAATATTTTTGTGTCGAATGATATAGTTTCAACATTTATTTTATCATATTCTTTATGTGTTCCAAACCAAATTACATAACATGCATTTTGTAAAAAATTTATTGAAACAATAAGCCTGAATTCATTACCTTTTATATTGAAAACAACCCTGTTATTATTTACAATACTTGCATTACCGTAAACTTTTTTAAGTTCATTGAAATTGTTAAATGTTTGTTTCGAAAACTCATTATACCAAATCATTATTTGCGTTTCAGCAAGTGGATATTTTTTGATGTAATATAAAATCGTTTTCTTTACAAGGATTTTCATATGCAAATATAATAAAAGTTTTCATTTTGCAAACTTTTATTGATTTCTATTTCTTTTCCTTTATTCAAAATATAAGTCATGGAAGCAATTCACTTATTGCCACGCAAATAAATTATTATTGCCCCCATAAAATTAATTCATTTACCCTAAACAAAAAACACAATGATGGAAGTTAAAGACAGCAACGGAACCTTATTAAATGAAGGCGATTCGGTATCAATTATAAAAGATTTAAAAGTGAAAGGTTCTTCATCGGTTATTAAACGCGGAACCATTGTTAAAAACATTCGTTTAACAGACAGTGAAGAGGAGATAGAAGGAAAAGTGGAAAAATCTATGATGGTTTTAAAAGCTGAATTTGTTAAAAAAGCATAGTTTTAAAATCAATTTTTTTTAAGAAACAGTTACCATTTTTGATAACTGTTTTTTTTGTAAAATGTATATTCACAAATTTAAATGATAACACGATTTCTGTACTTAATAACTTTATTGCTATTTTTTGGATGCAATGGAACACCCAATAATGCACAGGTTTTAGACGATAAAATAATGCAAATTCATGATGAAGCCATGGCGAAATCTGCTTTGGTATTGTCGTTAAAAAAGGAAATTAATAATCAAATTGATTCAATAGAAAATGGAGCTTTTAAAGATTCATTGTTAGTTATTTCAAGCCATTTGTACAAGGCCGACAGAAGTATGTTGGATTGGATGCATGCATACAAAACACCCAATTTGAATGCTGATTCTGCCGAAAAATATTTGATCAATCAATTAGCTGAAATAAATAAAGTTTATCATCTTACTTTTGAAAGCATCAAAGAAGCAAAAGAAATTTTAAAGAAATGAAATATAAAATAATAACATTTGTATTATTGACAGGCGTATTGATTGCCTGTGGCAAAAAAAAACTACCTATTTTAGGAGAAAGAGCAGTTGATGTAAAAACAGTAAATGGCCAAGAAGTAATTGATACCATTTATCAAACTGTTCCTGATTTTTCGCTCACCAACCAAGATGGAAAAATCATTGATCAAAATACCATAAATGGTAAAATATATGTGGCCGATTTCTTTTTTGTTACTTGTCCAACTATTTGTCCACGAATGAAAAAGAATTTACTTACTATTTATAACACTTACAAGGGCAATCCAAATATTTTATTTTTATCTCACACCATTGATCCCGAACACGATTCTGTATCCGTTTTAAATGATTTTGCCGAGCGCTTAGGTGCTGATAGTAAACAATGGCATTTTTTAACAGGAAACAGGGATTCAATATATGAATTAGCCACACATGGATATTATGCTACTGCCTTGCCTGACTCAACGGAACCGGGAGGTTACGTTCACAGCGGTGGACTAATTTTGATAGATAAAAATAAGCGTGTGAGAGGAATTTATGATGGAACAAGCGAGAAGGATACCAAAACTTTAATGGAGGATATGGAGCTTTTATTGAATGAAAAAGAGTAGCATTATCTTATTTATTATTTTTGTTTTCATATTCAGTGCTTGTATTGAAAACCAATTTTCAAATGCTTCTGTAAATTTGGCGTCTGGTTACCAATTATATGAAAGAAATTGTAGTAATTGTCATCAAAAAGATGGAAGTGGTTTTGCACGCTTATATCCGCCATTATTGAATTCCGATTATATTTTAAATCATCCCAATATGGTTGATTCCATTATAAAACATGGTCAAAAAGGTTCCATCAAAGTAAATGGTTTGGAGTATAATTTGGAAATGCCGGCTTATACTAAATTGAGTCAACATGAAGTAAATCAAATTGCTTATTATGTGTTAATCAAATTCAATAAGTTGGATTCGTTGTTGGTGGAATAAATAATATGAATAATTTCTATCCAAATAATAATTTATTATTTAAATATATCATTAT
>CAISTO010000298.1 GCA_903888395.1 uncultured Bacteroidota bacterium
ATGGGTCTTAAAATTGAATTGCCATTTTTTATTTTAGCATCAAAATAAAATTCATCTAAACCTAAGTACAAAGCAATGGCGCGTAACATATACTTTCCTGTTTCCTCTAATTCTTTGTATGCCTTAATTCCGTAATGATTAAATTTTGGCATTTCAGGAACAAATATATTTTCAGGATATTCACTTTTTATTGGATCATTGTCTTCTACTTCTTGTCCAAAATGCCAAAATTCTTTTAAATCCCCCACACTTCTACCTTTTGCATGTTCCTTTCCAAAGCCAATATAACCTCGTTGCCCGGCTATTTCAGGATTTTCAAAACTTATTTTTTTTGCCAATGGCAAATTGAAAAATGTTTCCACTTGTTGGTATAAATTTTCAGCAGTTTCTTCGCTTAACAAATGACCTTTTACTGCTACAAATCCTATTTCTTCATAAGCATAGCCAAGTTCTTGAACAAACTTTTCTTTGCGTTTTAAATCTCCACTTATAAAGTCTTTTAAATCAATTGATGGTATTCCTGCTTCCATTTTTATAAATTTATTAAATGCGAATATAATAATTATTGATTGGTATATAAACAATTAAGGGAAACTGCCTTTTAGTGAATTGTAAATGACATGTTTTTAAATTAAAAACTATATTTTAGTTCAACTTTATTTTTAAAATAGGTATTTAAATAATTTTTTATTTAAATTTGAATTACTAAAAACAAAATGAAAATGAAAAAAATATTTACAATCATTGCTGCAATGGCAGTATTTACTAATGTGCAAGCGCAACGTTACAAAGACAAAATTTTTACAAGTGTATCAATTGATAGTGTAATTTATGGCACTGCCAATACATTTAGCAATGCTCCACAAGATTTAAAAATGAATATTTACCAACCTGTAAATGACACTGCAAGCAATAGACCATTATTGGTTTTTGCTCATGGTGGTTCATTTGTTGGAGGAAGTAGATATGCTGGCGATGTGGTTTATTTGTGTAATGAATTTGCTAAACGTGGTTATGTTTGCGTATCTATTCAATATAGATTAGGAGTTGACATCACTGAAATATTATTGGATCAATCACAAGCAGGACCTCAATTTGCAAATGCAGTTTGGCGCGGAACTTTAGATGGTAGAGGTGCTATTCGTTATTTAAGAGCTAATGCCAATACTTATAAAATTAGTTTAGGTCAAGTTTATCTTGGTGGTGTTTCCGCTGGCGGTGTTTTAGGTTTACACGAAGCATTTTTAGATTTACCTTCAGAGGTAGGTGCTGCTAATCCTAAATTTGACACTGTAACTATTGGTGGAATTGAAGGTTCATCAGGAACTCCTGGTCAAAGTTGGAGAGTAAAAGGTGTAATTAACTTATGCGGAGCTATAGGCGATGTAAATTGGATGAGTAACAATAAAAATGTTTCCATATTCAGTGTTCATGGAACCAAAGATGCAACTGTTCCATACAAAACTGATTATTTTTCTTTTAATAATTTAAAAATAGGAATACTTAGTGGAAGTTTTGTGGTAGATTCTATGGCAAAATTATTAGGAATGAAATCTGTATTTTATACTTTTAAAGATGCGCCTCATGTTCCATTTTCACCTGGTGTTGGAACAGTTGAAAGCAGCACTTCGTATATGGATACAACTGAAACATTGTTAAGAGACTTTTTGTTTGATGACATCAAAACTCAAGGTGTTGGCGTTTATAATGTTTTGGCACCAAACGATGTAAAATTATATCCAAATCCTGCTAAAGAAATGGTAACTATTGACATTGCTTTTGGAACTAAAAATATAATTACTTTAATGGATTTAAGTGGTAAAATTATTGAAACCATTCAATCTAATAAAGCATCTACAGATTTAAACTTGAATCATTTACAAACAGGAATTTATTTTGTAAATATTTACAATGAAAATGGTAGCATTACCAAAAAATTAATTGTTGAATAAGTTCATCTTTCGAATACGTTCAATATAATAAAAAAAGCGCTTGCAAATATTTGCAAGCGCTTTTTTTATTATAACTTCATACAAGTTTTTTGTTTTACAATGGTGTCAATCCATTGCTGTTGCTTTTCGGGACTAAAAAATTTAGCGGGGGTTTCTAACTTACAGAATCTTATTTTATTTTCTAAGCAATATTGCGCTGTAAGCGCAATTTGTTTCTTTGCATTGGCAATTCCATTGAATGTTTTTCGAGTAAAATAAACTGCTTTCAATTGACTTAAACCAGCTATTAAATTGGGAATATCTTTCCATTCGCTTGCATGCGTGTCAATAAAAGTATCATCTAAATTATTTTCTTCACCTTCAGGAACATCTAATGTTGCAATCAAATCGGCAAAATCAATTTTATATTTCATCATAAAATCTTGCTTTTCTAATAAAGTAGCCTCTTTTAAACTTGGTAAATTATAACAAATGGGTAATAAATGCCAAAGGAAATTTCGTGCTTTTCCAAAAAAGAAATCTGCCCCATCTACCACATCATGGCTAAAAGTTCCAAGAATAAGAATTTCTGTATTTGAATGTACCTGGTAATTTTTGAATTTATTTTGAACTATTGACATTGGAATTTTGGTGTAAAAATATGATGAAGTTAAAACTTTTTTTTATCTGTTAAAGTCCAAGTATTATCATTGGATCAATATCTAATTTTTGACTAATTTCCCTGGCTGTTTTTAATGGCGGTTCACTTTTTCCAGTTAAATACTCACTAACTCTAGATGTACTAATCCCTAATAATTCGGATAATTTTTTTTGATTTAAGCCCCGTTCATACATTCTTAACTTCATGGCATCAATGAGCGAAGGTGCTTTAATTGGTTCATTCAATTCTTCATAGTCAGCTACCAAATCAGAAAGCAAATCTAATTCAATAAAATTTTTGTCTGTTATTGGAGTTTCGTTATTTACTATATTTAATAACTCTTCTATGCGATAGCATAATGCGTTATATTCTTTTTTTGTTTTAATTGTTCTCATGGTAATTAAATGTTTGAGCAATCTATTTTATCGTATGCTGAATGTGTTCCAATAAATCTAATATATACTTTTTTAGATTTAAAAATAATAATAGCAACCAGTCTGAAATCATTACCTTTTATATTAAAAACATAACGATTGTTACCAATATAGTCAATGCTATTGAAAGTTTTTTTTACGTCACTTATATTTTCCCATTCACCTCTTTTGGTTTTAAAATACCAATCTCTTAAAGCAATTTCCGAATTAGGATATTTTTCAGCAAATTCTTTAATTTTCGCAAAAGTTACTATTCGCATCTAAATTTAAAATATAAAGCAAATGTACTTACAAGTTTTGATTTTCAAAATAAAATTACAAAAAATAAAATATTTACCCATTTTCTTTTTAAAAACAAACGGTTTTAGTAGCTCAAAATTTGTTTTTTTGAAAGTATGTTATTAAAAAAGCGCAAGTAGTAAAAATGTATTTAACCATGGTATTGTTTCAGTAGTCTAAAACAAAAAAGCCCTGAACACTTGTATATTCAGGGCAATTAATCAATTTGTTTGTAGCTCGTAGGGGAGTCGAACCCCTCTTTATTGGATGAAAACCAATTGTCCTAACCGATAGACGAACGAGCCATTTTTGGGTTGGCAAATGTAAGAATATTATGTTGGAAACAAAATATATTATTCAGAAAAAATTTAACAGCTTAAAATCAGCCCATTATTTTCTAAAATCTTACTATTAAAAAATCAAAAAAAGACTTTTTAAGCCATTGCTTTTACAATATCAGCAAAACTTCTGCTTTGCAAAGCGGCACCGCCAACCAATGCTCCATCAATATCGGGCGCTGAAAACAGCTCTTCGGCATTATCAGCTTTTACACTTCCACCATACTGAATAGTTAAATGATCAGCTACAGTTTCATTATATTTTTCACGTACTAAATTTCTAATAAACGCATGTACTTCTTGCGCTTGCTCGGTACTAGCTGTTTTGCCAGTTCCAATGGCCCAAACAGGTTCATAAGCTACCACCACATTTGCCATTTGCTCCACACTTAAATGAAATAAACCTTCACTAATTTGAGTTTTTAAAACATTGAAATGAACATTGCTTTCGCGTTCTTCTAATGTTTCACCTACGCAATAAATTGGGTTCAGTGATTCGGCTAAAACAGCATCTACTTTTTTAGCTAACCAATCATTGGTTTCGCCAAAATATTGCCTGCGTTCACTATGACCAATAATAATATATTTACCACCACAACTTTTAACCATGCTTGCACTAATTTCGCCAGTATAAGCTCCACTTGAATGATTACTACAGTTTTGAGCACCGGTACTAATATTTGCAAAATCAGCAGTCATTCTGCTAATTGAATTAATATAAAGCGAAGGAGGAATAATTACTACTTCCGCACTTCCATGATATTCATCTTTTATCATGTTACTTAATTCTGAAACTAAAGCCATTCCTTCGTCAAAGCTTTTATTCATTTTCCAATTTCCAGCTATTATTTTTTTTCTCATTTTTATCTTTTAATTTTATAAAACCATCAATATCCAAGCTAATCCCAAAACAAATCCTGAAACAATTTGCGAAATATTGTGTGCATTTGCAAATAACCTTGCCGAGGCCACAATGCCTGCAATTAAAATAATGCCAGCAATCATTAATCGTGAATCTAAATAATTGGCAAAATTTGCAATGATTAATAATCCTAACATCGCACCAATACTTGCCATGTGAACACTTATTTTCCAAAAAATATTTATTACAGAAATGCTAATTACAGTTCCAATTCCTGCTAATAAATACTTTAATAATAGGGAGGAAACACCCACTTTTTGCAATAAATAAAAACTAAAAATATACCCCATTGCAGTAGCTACATAAGGCCATTTTCTGTCTTTTTTGTCTTCTAATTGTATGCTAGTTATGCTATTTGTTATTTTCAACAAACCAACAAGCACTAGAGGAATAATAACTGTTAAACTTACTATTACTGATATGATTGTACTTTTTGCTTGATAGCTCATGGCAGCTAATGAAGGAAATAGCGTAAACAATAAAAGTAAACTTACTATGTTTATAAATACTGGATGAAATAAAGTTGAAATTACTAATTGGGTATTTTTATTCATGTTATTTTACAGCCACCACACTAATTTCTACATTTGCATTTAAAGGTAATTTTACCACTTGTACCGTTTCTCTTGCGGGAAAATCAGTGGTAAAAAATGTTCCATAAACTTCGTTAATGGCAGCAAAATCGCCTAAGTTGGTACAATAAATAGTAGCTTTTACCACATTTGAAAAATCCATATTTGCTTCCAATAAAATTGCTTTCAAGTTTTGCATAACTTTATTAGTTTCCGCTTTAATATCCGTTTGAATCATTTCGCCCGTAACAGCATCTTTAGCCACTTGACCACTAATATATAGTGTGTTTCCTGCTAAAACAGAATGGCTATAAGGACCAATTGGAGCGGGAGCATTTGCACTCGTAATAATTTTCTTTTCCATTTTTGTATGTTTATTTGTTTTGTTAGTTTTAATTTGCTGCGAATATGAGAATTTTGGCAAAAGGAAACAGTAAAAGATCAGAAGAGTTAAAACAAAAACTTTCATTGCTTGATTTTGAGGTTAATTTTATTGACGAAAATACAACCTTTATTTTAAATGATGACAATTTTGATGCAATTTTTGACTTAAACTTTGATGACAATGATCAGTCATCGTTTTTGGAGTACAGTAATATAAGAAATACACCCGTATTTGTATGTGCTGTAAAAAATAGTTTAGCACAAATGGCTTTTGAAAATAATGCCAAAATTCAATTTCCATTATTTGGAATTAATAGCATTGAAACATTTTTGAACAGAAATTTATTAGAAGTTAGCATGCTAAATGCCAGCCATGAAAAAATATTAATAGCTACTTTAGGTAAACTAAATTGGGAATATAAATTAGTAAACGACAGGGTTGGAATGGTAACACCAAGGGTAGTTTGCATGATTATTAATGAAGCTTGTTTCACGCTTCAAGAAGTTACCGCAACCATGTCCGACATAGATATTAGCATGAAATTGGGAACTAATTATCCTTTTGGACCATTTGAATGGGCCGATAAAATTGGAATCAAAAACGTGTATGAAATTTTGGAAAACCTTTATAACGACACCAAAGATGAGCGTTATAAAATTTGCCCACTTTTAAAAACTCATTATTTATTAAAACAAAATTTTTATAATTAAGCTTTATACTTAAAAGCAATTCCAACCATTGAAAAAAATAAAAATCCTAGTAATCCTTTTTGTATGCATTACAATTAAAGTGATTGCTCAACCAAATATTATTAAAAATAACGCCTTTGGACCAGCTACCATTTTAGCTTCATTTGTTGACAGTAAAACCAATAAACCAATTGAATATGTTACAGTTTCATTAATAAAAACTACCGATTCTGCCGTTGTAAATGGAACTACAACTACCAAAAAAGGTGAAATAAAATTAGAAAATATTGCCTTTGGGGCTTATAAACTGAAAGCTACATTTATAGGTTATAAAAGCATAACAACTCCCCCATTTTATATTACGCCAAAGGAATTAACCAACGATTTGGGTATATATAAATTAGACCCAAATAATAAAAATTTAAAAACATTAGAAATTGTTGGTGAACGAAATGATTTTAACAATCAACTAGATAAAAAAACTTACACAGTTGGAAAAAACATTACAAATATTGGTGGTTCGGCTACCGATATTTTACAAAATATTCCCTCGGTAAATGTTGATATAGACGGAAAAGTAAGTTTGCGTGGAAGTGAAAATGTAACCGTTTTAATTGATGGCAAACCAAGTACCTTAACTGGAGCAAACAGACAAGCAATTTTACAACAATTGCCCGCAAATGCTATCAGTGAAGTGGAAATTATTACCAATCCTTCGGCTAAATATGATGCAGATGGTATGGCAGGGATTATCAATATAAAAACTAAAAAAGATAAGCTCAAAGGTTTTAACGCAAACACACAAGTTACAGCGGGAACTAACGACAAATATTCATTCAATATTGGTTTGAATAATAGAACAACTAAATATAATTTATTTGGCAATTATTCCTACCGACATGAACGCAGGGATAACTTTGGAAATAGCGAACAGTTTAACCGTTTTGATACCATCAAATATTCATTTAAAAGTAATAATGATGGTTATAATTTAAACGATTTTCACACAGGAAGAGCAGGCATAGAATATTATTTAAACAACCATAATACGGTGAGTTTATCAACTGGAATTAGTAGCAATATCTCATCAAAACCTGAGGCTTTTAGTTACAATTATTTTGATAGTGTGGGTTCATTTACCCAAAATTTTAAAAGAAATAATTTTTCAACAGATAATAATTTAACCCTTGATGCAAGTTTGGATTATAAACGTACAACGCCAAAAAACAAATCGGAACTTACTGCTAGTGCAACCATAAGTTCAAACGTTAGGAACGCAAATGAAGCTTATAAAAACTCTAATGCTATAAGTTTTGATATTGCTTCGCAACGAAATACTAACACTGCAAACTTTACTAATTTCATAGCCCAGGTTGATTATGTTTATCCATTAAAAAATGGAAAATTTGAAACAGGCGCAAAAAATACCAATCGCTTAATAGATAATAACCAACAAGGCTATAGGTATAATTTTGGCAATAGTGAATATTGGCAAGATTCACTAATAAGCAACCATTTTATTTACAATGAAAATGTATCTGCCGCTTACGCAATTTATACTGGCAAAAAACAAAAATTTGATTACCAAGTTGGTTTGCGTTCGGAGTTAACCAATATTGATGGAAATTCAAAAACTACTGCAACAACATTTAACAATAACTACTTTAACTTTTTTCCGAGTGGTTTTGTCAAATATGCTATAAGTAAAACACAAGATTTACAAATAGGATATAGCCGCAGGGTAAACAGACCAGGATTTGAAACATTAAATCCATTTATAGATTTTAGCGATTCGGTGAATTTACGACAAGGAAATCCTAAAATTAAACCAGAATATATTCATAGTATAGAATTAAATTATTTAACCCAAATAAATAAACTGAATTTAAGTGCCACTTTATATTACCGTTATACCGATAATATGATAGCAAGATACAGAAGTGTAAACCCAGCAACTGGCCAATCGTTAATGACATATTTTAACTTTAACTCATCGGAAAATACAGGAATAGAAGCCATTATTAGATACAGTTTTGTAAAGTTAGGAAACCTCATGCTAAGTGGGAATTGGTATAGAAATGTAATAAATGGGAGCAATGTACTGAGTGATTTACAATCGGATATTACAACTTGGAACGTGCGTTTTACTTATAATTTGCCTTTACCAAAAGCCTTTTATCTTCAAGCAAATGGCATGTACATGGCACCTATGAAATTTGGACAGGCAACCATCAGTGGAATGAATGGTGTGGATATTGGTTTGCGCAAAGATTTTATGAAAAGTAAAATGCAGCTTGGTTTAAACTTAAGCGATGTATTTAATATTAGGCAGTTTAATATGGTAATAGAAGGTAGTAATTTTAACTCTGAAGCCATGCGTAAAAGAGAAAGCAGAATTCTTACTTTTTCACTTACATATAGATTTGGTAGCAATGAAAATCCTTTTACTAAGAAAAAACCTAACATGGGCGCGCCAACTGAAAGCATGGATATGGGATTTTAATAAGTAAGAAATTTTTAACAAAATAACTTTTATAAACTTCTTATATTTACACACTTTTTAAAAACAACGATTATGAAAAATATATTTTTAATTATAGTTACTTTATTTACCCTCAATTGTTTTGCACAGCAAGAACATCCTACGCTTACTAAAATGAAAGCTGGCTATTATTTGTATTTAGATAATGGGATTGAACAAATTGATTTATTTAAGAAAATAGATGTAAGTCGTAATTTTTTTAAAGTTGGAAACGCCCGATTGGTATTGGCCCCAAAAATTGGTAATTTAGCCCGTAAAAACTGTTTAACAGGATTTTCGCTATTACTTAAAAATGCTAATATTGCTGAACCCGATGGAAAAACAAAAAACACTTTTCCAATTAAGGGAAACTTTTTTGGTAAAGAATGCAACCAGGCTATATCTATTTTACCAAAAGGGAGTGTGTTAACATTTACCGAAATAGATTTAACAATTACAGATTTAGACGGCCCAAATTTAAAAGGTGTTCGTCCTAAAAAACCTGGACAACTACCAATTGGTTTTACTGTTTATATCAATGATTAATTTACGCTGAGCGGGACTACGGAATGACTATCTATTTTTGTTTTGACTTACTATTTGTATTTATCTGAAAATATTGTTCAAACTCCATCAACTAAAAACTATCAACCGACAACTATCAACCGACAACTAACTAATTCCAAACTTTGGTTCCTTCGGTACAGTTTTTACAAATGTCTATTTCCTTACGGCTTTTTAAAATAGCCGTTCTAAACCGATTGTATTGATCGTTTTGCCAAACAGCTTTAAAGCTAAAGTCAGAAACATTTCCAAATTGATGCGTGGCATCTTTATCAAAACAACAAGGCACTACCAAGCCATCCCAAGTAATTACACTTCCTCGCCACATGCGCCAACATTGGTTAAGTAACTTATTTTTTATTTTATAACCATCTTCAGTTTTGGTATAACGGCTCAAATCTTCATTGGTAGGAATAAAATTATCGCTTGTTTCATAATCGTAAATTTGAGCAGTTTTTATGCCTAACTCATCTACTCCAATTTTTTTTGCTAACTTTTTAATTTCAGGAATTTGATGTTCGTTGTGCTTAAAAGCAATAAACTGCCAAATAATATGTGGGGTTTTTAAACCCAATTCTTTTTTCCATTTCAATAAGTTTTCAGTTCCCTCAATTACCTTTTCTATGTTCCCTCCTATTCGGTATTTACTATAAGTATCTTGGGTAGTTCCGTCTATTGAAATTATCAATCTATCTAAGCCCGATTGAACAGTGGCTTTGGCCATATCAGAAGTAAAATAATGAGCGTTGCTACTGGTAGCAGTATAAATATTTTTAGCAGCTGCGTATTTTACAAACTCCAAAAAACTGGTATTTAAAAAAGGTTCGCCTTGAAAATATAAAACCAACCAAATCAAATCTTCGTGAATTTCGTCAATTATTTTTTTATATAGTTCCAAGTTTAACATGCCAGTATTTCGGGTAAATTCCCTTAATCCGCTTGGGCACTGGGGGCAACGCAAATTACAACTGGTGGTAGGTTCTATTTCCATGGTTAATGGCATTCCCCAATGAATAGGTTTTTTGAAAGCTTTTGAAATATAATAACTACTCAAAAGCTTGGTAGCATTGAGTAAACGCCTGCCGTTTAATTTTGAAAATAAGTTAATTCCGTCTGTAATATTTCTGTTCATGTAGCTTTGCAATAATATTACTTAATTATTAGATTTTAAGATTCAATTTTGTCGGTGCGGTTTTGCATAACTCACTTCAAGGCTAGTTCACGCCTCTGCACCCACCCGCATCTTGCGAATGAGATTTTATTTGGCGTCCCGCCTAACAAAGCTAGTTTGGTTTTGAAACCAACGAATAATAAAATGGAACTTTTATTTGGAAATTACCAATTTTTGGTAACTTTGAAAAAATAAAAATAAAATTATGGGACGAAATACATCGGTTTCTTTAGGAGATTATTTTGAAAATTTTGTAGACGACAAGGTATTGGGAGGTAGATACAAAAATGCAAGCGAAGTAATTCGAGCAGGTTTAAGGTTATTAGAAGGAGAAGAAAACAAAATACACTTGCTTAAAAATGCCATGAATGAAGGTATTGAAAGCGGAATTGCTAAAAATTTTAACCCTGATAAACACCTTGAATTGTTAAAAGCAAAAAAGAGAAATGGCTAAATATCATTTAACAAATAAAGCTGTTGATGATTTATCTGAAATTTGGGATTATACTTATGAAGTTTGGTCTGAGAATCAAGCTGACAAATATTACTATGAATTGCTTGAGGACTGCAAAGAATTATCAGAAAATTACATTTTAGGTAAAAATTACATTGAAATTGAAAAAGAAATTTTTGGTTATCTATCTGGCCAACATATCATATTTTACAGAGTTATAAATGAAATAGAAATAGAAATTATTAGATTTCTTCATGCTAGCATGGATTTAAAAAATAGAATCCAAGAATAAATATCCCACTCGCTCGCATCTTGCGAGTGTGAGTTCATTTGGCGTCCCGCCTAACTTAAATTTTAAATTTTTAAAACAGAATAGTTCGGATGGAATTGTTGTTGGTGCCGCTGCGCTAAAACACCAATAACGGGCAAAACTATCAACTGTCAACTATCAACTGTCAACTATCAACTATCAACTAACTATCCAAAAAGGAAACTTAGCATTTCATCTATTTTACTAATTTGAATAATTTTTATGCCACTGCTTTGCTTAGGCAATTTGTTAAATTTAGACAAATAAATAGTTGTAAATCCTAATTTTTCAGCTTCGCTTAATCGTTGTTCTATTCGGTTCACAGCACGTATTTCACCACTTAAACCTACTTCACCCACAAAACATATTTTACTATCAATGGCAATGTTTTCATAACTTGAAACAATGGCTGCTACAATGGCCAAATCAATTCCTGGATCTTCTACTCGTAAGCCTCCGGCAATATTGATAAACACATCTTGCATGCCCATTCTTAATCCGCATTTCTTTTCCAAAATTGCTAAAAGCATGTTTAATCTTTTGGTATCATATCCATTGCTATTGCGTTGCGGAGTGCCATAAACAGCTTGGCTAACCAATGCTTGCGTTTCAATTAACAATGGTCGCATGCCTTCAATGGTAGCCGCAATGGTAACACCACTTAAGGCTTCATCGCGTTGGCTAATTAAAATTTCCGAAGGATTAGAAACTTCGCGTAATCCACCATTTTGCATTTCGTAAATTCCAATTTCGCTGGTGCTTCCAAAACGGTTTTTAGTAGTTCTTAAAATTCTATATACATGGTGTCTGTCGCCTTCAAACTGCAAAACAGTATCCACCATATGCTCCAATAATTTGGGACCCGCTATGGTTCCATCTTTGGTAATATGACCAATTAAAAAAACTGGTGTTCCCGTTTCTTTTGCAAATCGAATCATATCGCCAGCAGTTTCTTTTACCTGCGAAATACTTCCCGGAGTGGCATCTATTAATTCACTTTGTAAAGTTTGAATGGAATCAACAATTACAATA
>CAISTO010000299.1 GCA_903888395.1 uncultured Bacteroidota bacterium
TACAACAATCGCTTCCTTAGTAGGTTTAGTCATTTCACTTATTAATGCAACAAAATAATTTACAATGTCATTACCAAATAATACCGTTGCACTTACTGATATTATAGCCTCAGCTAAAAATTTTATAAAATTTATTCAATCCAAATTAAAGTTATTGGGGTTGTTGATTGTTTTGGGTGGGGTATTAGGGTTAGCCTACTATTTTATCACTAGTCCTAAATATCAAGCAACCGCTACTTTTATTGTGGAGGAAAAATCAAGCGGTAGTGGTTTAGCTGGTATGGCAGGGCAATTAGGTTTTGATATTAGTAGTTTAACAGGTGGAAATGCCGGTTTATTTGATGGGGACAATATTTTAGAAATTATAAAATCCAGAAATATTATTGAATCTGTTTTATTATCTAAGGTTGAAATTGCTGATAGTGCAAATAATAAAACCTTAGCCGATTTGTATTATGAGACGAGTGGATTAAAAAATAAATTAGAAGGTAAAAGTAATGAACTTGCTAATTTAAATTTTTCAAGTATAAAAAATGGAGCAGCACATAGCATTTTGCAGGACAGTGTACTTTACATGATGATTGAAAAAATTAATAAGGATAATTTAAACGTGCAACGCACCAATAAAAAAGGATCGATAATTAGCATTAGTACAAATTCCGCAAACCCGCAATTTTCAAAATTATTTTCAGAGCGTTTGTTAAATGAAACAAGCGAAATGTATATAAAAATTAAAGTCGGGAACCTAAGTTCAAATATTAATCGTCTTCAAAATAAAGCTGATTCATTACAAGCACTTTTAAACAGAACTTCTTATCAATCTGCTGCTTTAAATACTTTTGATGCAAATGAAGCATATAAATCATCCGCTGTGCCTGAGGAAATGTCACAACGAGATAAATTGGTGCTCAATACTTTATACGCTGAGGTAGTTAAAAATGTGGAAATATTACGTATCTCCTTGATCAATCAAAAGCCAATTATTCAAGTGTTGGATTTACCTAAATTTCCTTTGGTCAATCAACAAAAATCATTTTTAATCATTGAATTGCTTGGGTTATTAGCGGGATTAGTGATTGGACTTCTGTATTTATTGCTAGCCTACACAGGGAACAATAAATCCTAGTTTAACATGAGCACTCAGTCGCATCGCTTATTTTTATTACGCGCTTATGGTGATGCTACCATTGCTTTACATTTTTTAGCAAATAGCCCTGAAAAAAATATTTACACAGTTATTACTTCCAACCATTTAAAGCCTTTAATCAACGCATTAAGCAACTTTATTGATTTAAGTTCCCTTAAAATTGAATTTGTTGATTTTGGCATTACAAAATCACAACTTAATTTATTTACCAACCGACATTTAATTTCAATCAATACTTTACATCAAGTAATTAAATTAAAGCAGTTTGTAAAAAATAATCCGAACAATGAAGGGGTGGATTATGTGGAACAAGAAAAAAAATCTACCCTATTAAATTTATTTACTGGTCATTCGTTTAAAGCTATAGTAAATAAACAAGTGTATGCCGAAATGGGTGATTTTTTTAAATCTACCGTCGTAATACCTAAACCAACTAGTTCAATAAACAAAGTGCTTATAGTCCCCGATGCGCGCATAAGTGCTAGACGCATACCTGAAAACGTAATTGAGTTCATAAAAACACAATTAACTGGAACTAATAAGTCATTGCAAGTAGCCTATTTCAATAAGGATAATGAACACAAGCTTCAAACTGAGTCACAAAATGAATTAGTTTCCTATGCTAATTTTGAGGAGTTAATGGCTTTGATTAATGACGCAGATTTTATTTTTGGATCAGATAGCCTACCTATACACTTATCTAATGCAATACAGAAACCGCATTATATATTATATCCAAATAATGGATCAACTGCATTTTTTACCCCATTTAGTATCGCAAATGCGTGTTATTCCAATTTTGATAAATTTTCTTCTACTCATTTTCCAATATGACGCAAAACCATATCCATACTTATGTATTGTGTTCCAAGCAGGAACAAGGAAGGGAGGGGCATATCAATTTATTAAAGCGACAATTGGGTGATATAAATTGCGTAGAAGCCATTTTTCCTACATTTCAAAAAGTTCCTTTTATGGAACAATTGGTGGCAGTGTCTAAATCACGAACTGGAAAAGCGCTTAACCAAGGAGAAATTGGTTGTTTATTAGGCCACCGTAAAATTTGGCATTTAATTGCCAAACATACTGCAACACCCAATCAGCATTTTTTAGTGCTAGAATCGGATAGTAAAATCGTTTTTATTGATGATTTTAAAAAGGCATTTATTGAAATCAA
>CAISTO010000300.1 GCA_903888395.1 uncultured Bacteroidota bacterium
AATCAATCATTTTATGAAAAAGATAATATTAGCATTAAGTACCATAGGAGTTTTAATTAGTTCTGGCTGTGGTAACAGAAAAATTGATAGAGTAGATCCAAATTTAGCTACTGATATTAGTGGGCGTTGGAACGATACTGATAGCAAATTGGTATCAATAGAATTGATTAATGATGCACTTGTTCTTAATAGGAATTGGATAGCAAGTTTTGAATCAAGAATGAACCGCAAGCCTGTAGTAATTATTGGCAATGTTAGAAATAAAACGAGTGAATACATTGACGCAACTTTTTTTATTAAAAACATGGAAATTGCATTCGTAAATGGTGGTTCTGTTACAGTTGTTCAAAGTTCTGAAGACCGTAGCCCAATTCGTGATGAAAGAAACGACCAGCAAACATTTGCTAGCGAAGAAACTAAAAAGAAATGGGGCAAAGAAAAAGGTGCTGATTTTATGATGAATGGAGTAATTGTTTCCATTACTGATGAGCATAAAAACCGCAAATCTGTAGCCTATCAAGTAAACTTAGAGTTGACCGATTTGGAAACCAACGAAAAAGTTTGGATTGGCCAAAAACAAATTAAGAAATTAGTCAAAAACTAAAATTTAAATCTAAATAAAAAGCCTACTAAACAAGTAGGCTTTTTATTTATTTATTTATTTATTTTCATTTTTAAAATACTTCATTGATCAAAAATAAAGCTTACATATTATTGATATTTGCCTTAACTATGCTTAGTGCATGTGCTACTTTTTACCAAAAGCAAGCAGATGTTATGGATGCTGTTTATAATGGAAATATCAATAAAGCTGAAGCATTAATGAACGATGCTAGGTGGCAGAAACCCAAAAGAAACAGATTGCTTTTTTACTTAAATAAAGGAACTATTTTATGGATGAATGGAAAAAATATTGAAAGCAATCAATATTTTTTAAAAGCCGATTTATTTGTAGAAGATTATAGAAAAAATTATGTTACAGAATTGGCAAGTGTTCTTATCAATCCAAATTATAGTACCTATAGTGGTGAATCATTTGAACAAATATTGCTTCATTATTATGCAACCATCAATTTTGTTCAATTAGGCGATTTGGATAATGCTTTGGTGGCTTGTAAACGAATGATTGCCACAAGTCAAAAAATAAATGATTATTTAGAAAATAAAAACAAATATAGACGTGATGCATTTGCACATAATTTATTAGGAATGATATACGATGCGCAAGGGGATTATAATAATGCGTTTATTGCTTATAGAAATTCACTCAATATATATAAAGAAGATTATAAGCCACAGTTAGGAACGGAAATTCCTTTACAGTTAAAAAAAGATATTTTACGAACCGCAAAAACCATTTACTTTAAAGATGAAGTGGATAAATATGAAGCAGAATTTAATTTAAAAGCAGAACTTTTGCCTGAAGGTTATGCTCCTTTAGTGTTTTTTTGGAACAATGGCCTTGGTCCTGTAAAAGATGAAAATTCTGTAAACTTTGTTACATATCCTTCCCAAAATGGATATGTAAATTTTGTAAATGTGGAGCTTGGTTTAAGTTTCCCAATATATATTGGAAACGAAGAGGACAGGAAAAAAGTAACAGCTTTAAATATTGTTAGAGTTGCTTGGCCCAAATATGTAACACGTGTTCCAACTTATAATAATGCAGTTTTAAAAGACAGTTTAAACAATGTATTTAAATTAGATATCGGAGAAGATATTAACGCAATTGCTTTCAAAAGTTTAGAAGATAGAATGTTTAAAGAAATTGGTGAAGCAATTTTACGATTTGCGTTGAAGCAGGCAGCAGTAGCTTTAGCAAAAAAAGAAAATGAAGGTGCAGGTGCGGCCTTAAGTATTTTAAGTGCTGCCTCAGAAAAAGCAGATACCCGCAATTGGCAATTTTTACCTTATTCTATTAATTATACTCGGGCTTTTTTACCAATTGGCAAACAAAATATTGTGCTTGAAACTTCTTCAAATATTAACTCTGAAAAGAATAGTTTCATGGTAAATATGGAAAAAGGAAAAACCAATTTTCAAGCATTTCAAACTCTACAATTTGATGGCTTTGCCGATAAATATGGCAATAGAATCAATTTGTATTGATGGTTGATAGACCATAGACCATAGTGAATAGACGAAAGTAAAGAACTTTTGTCTATGGTCCAAAAACTATCGTCCATGGTCCATCGACTATAAACTATCTATTATATAAATCTCTAATACAAACACTGGCAACCGTACAACCAAATACAGTTGGCATATAACTGATAGTTCCCACCACCGATTTTTTGCGCATGTCATCGGGTGTTTCTACCACTTTAAATTCAGGCATTCTTTGCTCATCACTAAACACAGCTTTTACACCTTTATAAACGCCCAATCTATGTAAATATTTGCGAACATATTTTGCCAAATGGCAATTATAAGTAGCTGAAATATCTGCAACTTTTAACCTTGTAGGATCTACTTTAGAGCCAGCACCCATAGAACTTACTATGGGAATTCCTCTGTCGATACAAGCTTTTATAAAATATACTTTTGGAGAAAGCGTATCAATACAATCTACCGCATAATCAAAATGATTATTGTTCAATACTTCTTCAGTTATTTGATCTCGGAAGTAAACAGGTAAAATCTGTAATTCTAAATCAGGGTTGATGTCTAATAAACGTTCACCTAAAACTTCGGCTTTTATTTTGTTTTCAGTACTTTTTAAAGCTACCAATTGTCTGTTTCTGTTAGTTGGATCTACATTATCAGCATCTACAATGGTCATTTTACCAACACCAGCTCGTGCTATCATTTCGGCAGCTATTCCGCCAACACCACCTAGCCCAACTACCAATACATTTGAATTAACTAATGTTTTTAATTTATCGGGACCTAGTAATAACTCGGTGCGGCCCATCCAGGGTTGTACTTCTTTCATTTATTTTTTTATTTTAAAAAGGTTGGCAAAGTTATCAAAGATTTGATTTTTTAAAACTGTTTCTTCAATTTCTAAAATTTGAACTGCCTTTTGGTATATTTCACTGATTAAATATTTGCTTGTGTCGGTTTCTAAAAACAAGTGATTTAAAGGAATTTTCCCAATTACTAAACTTGCATTCATTGTTGGGTTAAATAAATATTTCCCTACACTAAAATAAACATTTTTAAAATTTAAAAGCATTTGTAATGTTTCTTCATTTCCCGAAAAACCATGTAATACAAACTTTACATTTGGGTATTGCTTTGCAATGGCAGCAAAATCGGAATAAGCCTTTACACAATGAACTATAACTGGTAAATTAAACTGAATTGCCAATTCAATTTGTTGGTGAAAAGTAGTTAATTGTAACTCAATGGGTGTTTGAATGACCCTGTCTAATCCACATTCACCAATTGCAATTATTTGAGCATGATTTTTTTCTATTTGTGCTAAGGCCCAATCAATATTAGTTTTGTGAACATGCCAAGGATGTAAACCTAAGGAAACTGGATAATCAATTTTGCTAAAATCAATGGTTTTAAAAAAACCATTTCTGATGGCTATTTCACCAATCACTTTTGGCTTTCTATGTGAATGTAAATTGATGTATTGGCTCAAAAATTATTTCCTAACAAATTGATAAATATAATAAGTTTGGTTTTCGTTGCCAAAAGGATTAATCCAATGCATGAATTTATCTAAAAAACTAGGATCTATGGTGGCTAAATATTCCACTTTTCCAAAGTTTTTTATACATGGAGCTAACCTTGAAACTAATTTTTCTGCTTCGCCAACTATTAAGTAATTAGGTAATTCAGAATTAGTTGATTTTAAATATTTGTATAAATTTTCAGCAGGATCCTCTTTAGTTACGTTATAATAGTTTACCCATTTTTGTAAATAATACCTTGGCATAAGTACTGTACCAGAATTGCTAGTTTCAAAAATAAATGAGTTTACATCTGTTTTTTGCGAAAGATAATTCATGGCATTTACCCTACTAATTTTTGTTGATGAAGGCGTTAAAACAATCAATACAATTGTGTTTAATATCCAGAAAAATTTCCAACTATTATCTACAAATTTTTTGTGTTTAATTAAGTAGGTATTCTTTTCTTTTATTTCATTCCAAGTAATTAAACCCGCCATAATTATAAATGGAACTACAGGCATAATAAATCGTTCTTGTTTGTTTGGAAATGCAGAATGGAATGCAAAAAACAACAATGCAGGAAGAAATAATATTAAGTGTTTGCGCCAGCTTAAAGCAAAACCATAAGCAATAAAAATACTTACTGGAGGAATTAAAATACCACCAATCAATAACAAGTAATTATACCAATTTCCAACAATATAATTATAAGCATTATCTACGTTATAAACCGAATAAGCCATGAATTCGGCTAATGGTTTACCCCAAATATACATGTCGACACTAACTTGAAAAACAAGTATAGAAAGGATTACACCAATGCCATAAAAAAGTGCATTTTTGAATTTATATTGAATCCAAACTACAATACCTAAGCCAGCAATAAAAGTAGAAGTTTGGAAGCGAATAGAAAATGCTAATCCAGCTATAAAGCCTGCAAACATGAATTGTAATACTGCTTTTTTATCATTGTTTACTATTAACCAAGTGCCATAAATTAAAGGTGGAATACATACCATTTCTACCAAGTTTCTTACACTTAGCATAGGAATAAACCATAACAAGGAACACATCCAAGCTACGTTAATTGCATTGTTAATATTGCTTAATTTCTCTGTAATTTTAAAAGCATATTTTACAACTACTAATGAAAGTAATGCGTGTAGTAAACGTAAAATTAGCATTTTGGTATTTGGTTCGGTAATGCCAATAAAAGCTAATATTTTAAATATATAATAGTGAATTCCTGTGTATAATAATACGTGTCCGGTAGCTGCTGCATTGGGGTTTGATGGTCCGGGCAACCATTGGCTATCATCACGTCCGTCTAACCAACTTTGTGCTACTTCTACTATTAAAAAATGGTCATCGCTCATGCCATAACCTTGGCTAAAAATTACTGCCACTAACCTTACCATAAATGCAATAATGAGAATGGCATTCAATGGATTTTCTTGGTAATATTTTTTCATTTTAATTATTAAATACTCATTTCAAAAACATTATTAGAAATAATCAAACGGCCTTCAGTTTTTGATTTTATATAATCGATGGTAACTCCAGGTGCGTATTCCAATAATTCAAAACCTTGATCGGTAATATTAAATACTCCTAACTCTGTTACTACTTTTTTTACACAAGCTAAGCCGGTAATTGGAAGTGAACATTGCTTAAGTAATTTTGATTCACCAGCTTTATTTACATGTTGCATGGCAACAATAATATTTTTTGCGGATGCAACTAAATCCATTGCACCGCCCATACCTTTTACCATTTTACCTGGAATTTTCCAATTGGCTATGTCACCGTTATCGGCTACTTCCATGGCGCCCAAAACAGTTAAGTCTACTCTGCCGCTTCTAATCATTCCAAAGCTCATGGCACTGTCAAAAAAGCTGCTGCCTTTGGAAGTAGTTACAGTTTGCTTGCCTGCATTGATGAGGTCAGCGTCTACTTGATCTTCAAACGGATACGGACCAATTCCTAGTAATCCATTTTCTGATTGAAGAATTACTTCAATGCCTTCGGGAACATAATTAGCTACCAAAGTAGGAATGCCAATTCCTAAGTTTACATAATATCCATCTTGCAATTCTTTTGCAATGCGTTTTGCAATACCAAATTTATCTAACATTTTTTTATTCGTTATTTTCCATTACTTTTTAATGGTTTTAGGTTTATATATTTATAAAGCTTTTTAGGTTTCAATAATAATTAAATTATTGCAAATATTTAATTGCAAACTAACTGTTTTTTTACATGTTCATATTCTAATAATACTTAAAAAGAGAGTTTGATTTTTTAAAAAAAATACAATAAAATTGATGTTATTTTTATATTAAGTAAAAATATTGTTGGAATTTTTAATTTAATTAAATTTTTAAATTGTAACATTCAAAAAAAAACAACATTATTGTTTCAATGATTCGTCCAAATACTATCTTGTTTTTAGTAAATCCTTTTGCGGGAACCGGCAAGGCCATCAATGCTGCAAAATATGCCATTGAGGTGATGCAACAAAATGGATATGACACCGCACTTTTGGTAAGTAAAGATTTGGGTGATTTGTCAAAATTTACGAGTCAATTTAATTTTGAAGAAATATGTAAGATAGCAGTTATGGGTGGCGATGGAACTTTGCATGAAGTGATTAACGCCATTATGGGAAACCAAAATTGGCTTTCTATTCCAATAGTATCATTTCCATGCGGAACAGGAAATGCTTTTAACCATGACATTGGTTTTTTAACAGTTAAAAAATCCACTAAATTACTATTAAATGGTAAAGTTAAATTATTAGATTTAACAGAGGTAATAACAAATGGAACAAGTATTTGGTCATTTAATTCTGTAGGTTGTGGAATGATAGCGCATGTTAATCAATTAGCTGAAAAACTGCGTTGGTTAGGCGGTAAAAGATATATCATTGCATCATTACTAATATTAATAAAAAAGCCAACTATTCATGCTAAAGTAACCTTTAATAATCAGGTTTATGAAAATGAGTTTAGTTTAATGTTGGCTTGTAATACGCGTTATGCTGGTAAGGCAATGATACTTGCTCCATTTGCAAAATTAAACGACGGACTCATTGATTTTATTATACTTAAAAAAGCTTCTAGGTTTAAGTTATTAATGCTTTTGCCAAAAGTATTTAGTGGCAAACATATCAGGTCAAGATTAATAAAAGTGATACAAACTAATCATTTGAAAATAGAAACACAAACACCCCAAATATTAAATTTAGATGGAGAAGTAATTGGTAATACTCCACTCGAAATAATTATGTATCATCAGAAGTTAAAAGTGATTTGTGAACTTTAATTACAAACCTTGTCATTACAAATTTAAATTGAAATATTCAAAAGTAAATCAAAGTATTGTTTATGAAACCCAATCAAAGCATCTTATTTTTAGTAAATCCATTTGCAGGAAAAGGCAAAGCTTTGAACACTGCGCAAAATGCCATTGCAGTGATGCAACAAAACGGATATGATACAGCACTTTTGGTAAGTAAAACTACAGGTGATTTAGCAAATTTTGTACATCAATTTAAAGTAAATAATATTAGCAAAATAGCAGTATTAGGTGGCGATGGAACCATGCACGAAGTAATTAATGCCATGATGCAAGAGCCAATGTGGTTAGCAGTTCCAATCATGCTTTTTCCCTGCGGAACTGGCAATGCGTTTAACTACGATTTAGATTGCTTAACAAGCAAAAAAGCCACTCAATTATTATTAACAGGAAACAATAAACTAATAGATATTGCAGAAGTAAAAACAAATGGAACCAGCATTTGGTCGTTTAATATAGTGGGTTGTGGCTTGGTGGCTCAAATAAATTTATTAGCCGAAAAATTAAGATGGCTTGGTGCAGCTAGATACACCATCGCATCGCTTATAAAAATAGTGGTGAATCCCACTATAAAAGCAAAAATTACTTATAATAATGAAGTTTTTAATAGTGAATATTGTTTTCTATTTGCATGCAATACTCGTTACACAGGTAAAGCGATGAAAATGGCTCCTTTGGCAAAATTAAACGATGGCTTGATTGATTTTTTAATAGTTGAAAAAGCATCAAGGCTTCAATTATTAATGCTTTTTCCAAAAGTATTTAGCGGCAAACACATGAGCTCTCCAATATTAAAATATGTACAAGCAAAGCATATAGCAATAGAAACCGAAACCCCTCATTTAGTAAATATAGACGGTGAGATGAAAGGAAATACTTCATTGGAAATTATGATGCATCAGCAGAAACTAAAGTTGATTTGTGATTTATAAATTATATTTTTTTTGTTTCCGTTGCTTGAAAGCAACGGCAATAAATTTTGTTTCCGAACAAGATTATTTATTGTCGTTTGGCTTTAGCCATCCATAAAAGTTTGCCTCCCTATAGACAAGGCATGCCTTGTGTTTACAATATTTCAACTACACTACCAATAGTTTGAAATAATTATAGTAAATTGGTTATAATTAATATTTTTGCAATAGAGATATAATAAAAAACTAAAACAATTAGCTCATGAACACCATTATTAAATACAAAGATTTGCTTTTTTGCATACTTGCAAACCTTATGTTTTTATTACACACTAACCATTATGATGGCTACTTTCACATTACCTACATTCATGTAGTAGGAGGAATAATTCCATTAATTATTTCCATGAAAAAACACTTTGGGTATTTGGTGAAATATTAATTTTTGGTAATTCTAATTTTTAAAAGGTGATAGATTTTATTCAGGAACTCAAACAAAGAAATGAAACCTTATTTTATTATGGTTTGCTTTGTCTTTTTTTAGCAGTAGTTTTTATTGTATTTACTAAATACACAACTACTCAAATTTATAATGTAAATGCTTGGTATAAGCCTTTTAAATTTGCATTTTCTACCTTTCTATTTGCTTGGGCAATGGCTTGGTATTGTTATTACCTACCCAATTTTAATATCAATTTATTCAATTGGTCTGTTATTATTTTACTAGGATTCGAAATTTTTTATATTGCTTTTCAAGCAGGTAAAGGTCAGCTTTCGCATTATAATATAAGCACTCCTGTTTACTCAGCTTTATATTCAATGATGGCATTGGCAGCCACATTGGTAACGCTTTATACAGCTTATGTTGGCATATTATTTTTCACAAACTCCTTTCCTACATTACCCAATTACTATGTTTGGGCTATCAGATTTGGAATAATTATTTTTGTTGTTTTTTCATTTGAAGGATTTGCTATGGGTTCAAGATTGAACCACAGTGTTGGAGCTTTGAACGACAACTCAAATTGGTTCATTATTGGCTGGAGCAAAACTGTTGGCGATTTAAGGGTTTCACATTTTATAGGCATGCATGCCTTACAAGTATTGCCAATACTTTCATATTATGTTCTAAAAAACACAAAATTAACAATTGGACTTTCAGTAATTTATGGTATTTTAGCTTTACTTACACTTATTCAAGCATTAAAAGGAAAGCCATTGATGAAATCAAAAAATACTCCAAACGAAATAACGAATAAAATGTAAAGGAAATTTAAAATCTTTGAAATATAACATGCAAAAAACTACATTTAAATATTCATTAGAAGGACAAGAAAGCGAGCGCCTAATTTTCAGAAAAATAACTGCAAATGATTTTGAAACTTGGCTAAAGTTTTGCAAATATCCAGATTCCTTAAAATACATTTTTAGCCAAGAACAATTATTAATAAATGATCCTATTGAATATTGTAAAATATGGTTTGAAAAAATTAATAACCGTTATGA
>CAISTO010000301.1 GCA_903888395.1 uncultured Bacteroidota bacterium
CACTGCCTATGGCAGAGCAAAAAAATATTCTGGATAGTACTTTTAATGATTGGATGCACAAGCACGACCAAGTAGATGATGTGTCTTTAATTGGTGTAAAAGTAGTTTAGAATTTACCCACCTTTGACTTTCTCTTTATTTTTTGAAAATTATATTGCTACAATCCATAGCAATCACTAGTCTGTAAATAACTTTACTTTGTAGTGTATTTTATAGAGAGTTTATATTATGATAAAGAAAGAAAATGTGTTAGTGGTACCCGAAGAAGTTTTGATGAACAAAATTTATGTCATCAGAAATCAAAAAGTCATGTTGGATAAAGATTTAGCTGATTTGTATCAGGTGGAAACTAAACAACTCAAACGTCAGGTAAAAAGAAATATTGAACGTTTTCCGGAAGATTTTATGTTTGAATTAACAGAACTAGAATATGAAAACTTGAGGTGCCAAATTGGCACCTCAAGTTGGGGAGGTGTAAGATATTTGCCAATAGTATTTACAGAACAATGCGTAGCAATGCTTTCAAGTGTTTTAAATAGTAAAATTGCTATTGCTGTAAATATTCAAATCATGCGAATTTTTACAAAAGTGAGGCAAATGTTAACTGATAATACAGAACTTCGTTTAGATATTGAGAAAATAAAAAAGAAATTAGACAATCAAGATAAAAACATGGAGATTGTCTTTAGGTATTTAGACGAACTTATCGAAAAGAAAGAGAACACGAAGCCAAGAACTAAGATTGGTTATAAAATATCGAAATAGAAACGATTATCTCACTCAAAAATCCAAATCAAAGTTGGCTTTTTGGTTTTTAGTAATAACCCATCGATTGTTTTCATTAATCCATTTGCTAAAACAGGGCAGCCCTGACTCCATCCCATGGTTAAGTGATTAGGAAATAACTCTGTTCCCGAAACATAGCTATAAGAATGTAATACTACTTGTCGTTTAAAGGCGTTTGAATTTGTGCTTTCTAAACCATGCATTTTGTAATGAATATTAATTCCCCAATTGCTATACGCACGTTTGCCTATTTTATATTTACCAAGCGAGCTGCAATTGCTCCCCACTTCATTACTATAAATTGGTTTTTCGGTAGTACTATTTTTGCCAATACCATGACACGCTAAGCCTGATTTAACGACCGTGTTGGTTTTAAAATTGTAAATAAAAAAACGATTTTTACCCGAATGAATTGATAAATCAACTAAAAAACAATACTCTGTATTCATATTATTTTTCTTGCAAAAAGCTTTGGCTTCCGTTGCCTTTTTTAGAAGTTTATTATTTAGCTGGCCATAGCTAAAGGTACTTAGTAAAATGAAAATATGTAAAATTAATGACTTCAATGCAAGCTAAAATTACATACTTATTTTTAAATTTAACTAGCTAGCAATTCGCTGTTTGTATAGTTTTAAGATAATTTATAATTTCTTGTTTTGAGGTGATTCTTTATTCAATAGCTAGTCTTAACAACCTCCGCTATTGGTGTTCTTAATATATTTAATAATGTCGGATTTTGTGGTTACATAATTAGTATTACCGCCAAGCAAATAACCAAACTGAGAATAATAATGATCGAACCATAAGTTAACAATTTTATCATTTTTGAATTTTATCATTATATTATTTTGTGTTTTTTTAATTCCACCAATATAATACGAAATGAGCGCCATATTTTTTCCAATACCACAATAAATTAACTGTCTTGGCGGAAAAGGCTTTGCCACTGAAGAGGTGGCATGTACAATGGCTTTTTTTTCGTTATTAAAACCATTTACCCAGCCGCCTTCCTGCCATTCTTCATCTGGATTTGCCATGTCAAATGTTTGGTTAGTTGAAATACCATCTAAA
>CAISTO010000302.1 GCA_903888395.1 uncultured Bacteroidota bacterium
AATATACTGTCTTTGTTGATTGACTCTAAAAACTCTTCATCTGTTTTTCCTAAGTTTTCAATGGAAAGTTTAGCATCTTCAGTTAAATCGCTATTCGGGTATTTTTGTAAAAACTGATTATAATAAACGCGTGCTTGTTCAAAGTCGTTTAAATTATTTTCATAACTGAAAGCAATTGAAAACAATGCTTGTTCGCAAAATTTAGAATTGGGATAAGTTTTAATTAATTTTTCAAAAAAACCAATGCCTTCTTTTGCTTTATTTAAAATACTACTTCTTTGCGCAGCTTTAAATAAAAACTCAGGTGCACGCTCATCGTCAGGATATTTTTCAACGAAGGAAGCATAATTTAAATACAAGTCGGAAATTTGTGTAATACTAAAAGCACTGTCACTGTTTTCTAGTTTTGTTATTTGTTCAATCATTTTTTCCTTTGGCGAATGACAAGCATAAACAATTGAAATGGTACAAATTAATATAAATATTCTTTTCACTTTAATGGATTTTTAGTGCTGCAAAGAAAATGATGAAGCATTAAACTATTTTGTTAATTTTTACACAATTTTTATTAGGTTGCGCAATAATTATTACAATAATATTTTAACAATATTCAATAGTAATCCATTCAAAATTCAAATCATTTACAAAAAACTTTCATTTAAAGTTTGAAAGCATCGTAATCCGATTATTTTTGCAACACTTTTTTTTAAAAACATACATGAGAGTAATACAATTTAGAGAAGCCCTACGCGAAGCCATGAACGAAGAAATGCGTAGAGATAAAGATATTTTTTTAATGGGCGAAGAAGTTGCCGAATACAATGGTGCTTATAAAGTGAGCCAAGGTATGTTAGAAGAATTTGGCGAAAAAAGAATCATTGATACACCCATAGCTGAACTTGGTTTTGCGGGAATAGCAGTTGGTGCAGCCATGAATGGTTTACGCCCAATTGTAGAGTTCATGACTTTTAACTTTTCATTAGTTGCCATTGATCAAGTCATTAATTCAGCTGCTAAAATGTACCAAATGAGTGGTGGACAATTTAATATGCCTATGGTATTTAGAGGACCAACAGCTAGTGCCGGACAATTAGGAGCCCAACATAGTCAAGCTTTTGAAAACTGGTATGCAAACTGCCCAGGTTTAAAAGTGGTGGTTCCTTCAAATCCTTATGATGCCAAAGGTTTGCTTAAAACTGCCATTAGAGATAACGATCCGGTTATATTCATGGAAAGTGAGCAAATGTATGGCGATAAAGGCGAAGTGCCAGAAGAAGAATACTTAATTCCAATAGGAAAAGCAGTTACCAAACGTGAAGGAACTGACGTAACTATTGTTTCATTTGGTAAAATTATAAAACTAGCTTACGTAGCTGCCGAAGAATTAGCAAAAGACGGAATCAGTGTTGAAATTATAGATTTACGCACCGTTCGTCCAATTGATTATGAAGCAATCGTTGAGTCAGTTAAAAAAACAAATAGACTAATTATTTTAGAAGAAGCATGGCCTTTGGCCAATATCAGTACCGAAATTACTTATATGGTTCAAAAGCGCGCCTTTGATTATTTGGATGCACCTATTCGTAGAATAAATACGGCAGATGCGCCACTGGGTTACGCACCTACTTTTGTTGAGGCCTTTTTACCAAGTGTAAAACAAATTATTGATACGGTAAAAGAAGTTCTTTATAGATAGTTGATAGTTGTCAGTTGATGGTTGTCAGTTGATAGACGATACCATTTGGTCATTGAGCTTGTCGAAATGCCAACAATTATCTTTTCGAATTTCTATATTTCGAATCTTAAAAAAGCCATTAGTTATTTACCTAACTAATGGCTTTTTAATTTGGTATTTTATTATAAATTCGTTTTATGAAACGCCTTCTTTTTATTAAACTATTTATGTTTGGTTTTTTGCTTTGCAATGCGCAACAAAAAATCATGTTTCTTGAAAAAGGAAATCAGCAAGAAATTGGAAATAGCATTTATACACTTCCTACAACTGTAACATGTACTTTCGGTAATAAGGTAAAAAGAGATTTAGTGCTTGAGAAAGTACAAGGCGATAGCTTTTATTTTGAACAATATTACAACCAAGAAGCCAATTACGACTGTTTGATTAAATCGGTTGGAAAAATAAAGTTTCATAAGAAAAGCGAAAACTTTTTGTATTTTATTGACGGAGTATTTATTGCTTCAGCATCTTTTTTAACTTTTGGAACATTCGTTGGCTTGTTTAATTATCCTCCAATTGCATTTGTTTTGGGACCTATTGCGGCATTAAATATTGTAATTGTTGTTGCCATAAGCAAAAAACTTCCAAAATCTTATATCATTCAAAATTGGAAACTACATGTTTTATAAATTACTCATTGTATTTCTGTTTGTTGCTTTAGGCCAAAGTATTTTTGCGCAAGATTTAGTATTACAAAAAAACGGTACTACCAAAACATACCAATTTTCTTTGCCTAAAAGAATAACATTTGAATACAAAACTGATAGTGGAATGATTACGATTAAAGCCAAAGCCATTCGTTACGAATTTCCTTATTTAACCATTAAAAAAAATAAAAATACGACAATAGTTGATGTAAGAAAAATTACGACACTTTATTATACTTCTCGAATTGCAGGTTTGTATTATGTTGGAGGTACTGCCATTGCGCTTTTTTGTATTCCAATAGTTGTTATATCAATGAAAGAAAGAATTTACGAAGCGGCATTTTTCTTTACTTTGCCACTTGCACTCACCTATATTCAGTATCGGGAGGCAAACAGAACATTTGATACCCAACAAAAATGGCATTTTAAATAAGTATTTTTACTTCTTTATTTTCTTATAACCATAGGCCACAACAGCGGCTACTAATAATATAATTTCTCCATCAACTGAAAAATCTTGTGGTTCGTCATCAAATCTACTAATGCTTCCTTATTATGCATTAGCTACAAAGTTTATGCATACCAATATTGATGTGATTGCTATTACTATCATTTTTATAATTTTCCATAATCCATATTAAAAAAAAGGCAATGCATTGCATACTTGCACCTAATAAACAAATGTGATTATAACTAAAGCTATGTTTTGAAAAAGCAAATATCATGCATAACTTATGACTGGAGTCATAAATTCAAATAGCTGTAAAACACACCTTTGTTTCCATAAACTAGATAAAAATAAACATGAAAAAAATCTTTGTAATCTTAACATTTGCTTCCATATTATATGCCTGCGGTGATGGTGAATCAAAATCTGAATCTAAAACTGAAGAGGCCGTTGAAGCAACAACTGAGGGAACAGCAGCAAATGCAAACCCTGACTATGACCCTAAAAGAGGCGAAGGAAAATTTACTGCAGAAACCGTAAAAATAGGTACAACTATAGATGCAACTATGGCAACTGAAGGAGAAAAAATTCAATCGGTAAAATGCAGTGCTTGCCATAAACTAACTGATGAAAAATTAGTTGGTCCAGGTTGGGCGGGTGTAACTACACGCAGAAACCCAGAATGGATTATGAACTTTATTACCAATCCCGATCCAATGATTGACAAGGATCCAGTAGTTCAAGCCTCATTAGAACTTTGCTTAGTGCGTATGCCAAACCAAAGTTTAACAGACGATGATGCAAGACATTTATTAGAATTTATGCGTAAAAATGACGGTGTTAAATAAACAATAAAACAAGTACCCCAAATGAAAAAAAATATAATAATTTTAAGTTCAGTAATAGGCTTGGCCATGCTTTCGGTAGTAGGCTGTAAACCTAAAAATACAAGCAATGCCACAAGTGCCGATGCAGCACAAAAAGTGTATGTAGCACCTGGTAAATACGATGAAATTTACAACTTTGTAAGTGGTGGATTTAGTGGTCAAATGAGTGTTTATGGAATTCCGTCTGGTCGTTTGCTACGTGTAATACCCGTATTTTCACAAGATCCAGAAAAAGGTTGGGGTTACAGTGAAGAAACAAAACCTATGATGAATACATCGCATGGTTTTACTCCTTGGGATGATTTGCACCATGTGCAACTTTCAAAAACCAATGGTGAAGTAGATGGAAGATGGGTGTTTGGAAATGCAAACAATACACCTCGTGTGGCTCGCATTGATTTAAGCACTTTCCGTACTCAAGAAATTATAGAATTACCTAACAGTGGTGGAAATCACTCCTCACCATTTATTACAGAAAATACTGAGTATGTAGTAGCTGGTACACGTTTTAGTGTTCCAATGGATGATGCAAATGGCGATGTACCAATTAACACTTACAAAGAAAATTTCAAAGGAACCTTGAGTTTCATTAGTGTAGGTAAAGAAGATGGAAAAATGGATATTGCTTTCCAAATAGAATGCCCAGGCGTAAACTTTGATTTAAGTAGGGCTGGTAAAGGTGTTTCTCATGGATGGTTCTTCTTTTCATGCTACAATACAGAACAAGCAAATTCATTGTTAGAAGTGAATGCTTCGCAAAAAGACAAAGATTTTGTGATGGCTGTAAATTGGAAAAAAGCAGAAGAATATATGAAAGCTGGTAAAGGTAAAAAACAAGCTGTAAGATATGCGCATAACACCTATAGCGAAAAAACGCATTCAGCTACTTCTGAAATAAAAACAGAGGTGTTGGTATTAAATGCAAAAGAGTTAAAAGACATTTGTTACTTTATTCCTTGTCCTAAATCGCCTCATGGTTGCGATGTTTCTCCAACAGGTGAATTCATTGTAGCAAGTGGTAAATTAGCTGCTGTTATTCCAGTATTTAGTTTCGATAAAATTCAAAAAGCAATTGCAGCAAAAAGTTATGATGGCGAATTTGATGGCATTCCAGTTATTAAATACGAATCGGCTTTACAAGGTGAAGTTAAAAAACCAGGTTTAGGTCCTTTACATACCGAATTTGATGACAATGGAAATGCTTACACTTCAATGTTTGTATCTTCTGAAGTGGTTAAATGGAGTTTAAAAGATTTAAAAGTATTAGACAGAGCACCTACTTTTTATTCTATTGGTCACTTATGTGTAGTAGGTGGTGATACTAAAAAACCAACGGGAAAATACTTAATAGCTTATAATAAAATTACAAAAGACAGGTATTTACCTACAGGTCCTGAGTTATCGCAAAGCGCACAGTTATTTGACATTAGTGGCGACAAAATGAAACTATTATTAGATTTCCCTACCATTGGCGAACCACATTATGCACAAGCATGTTTGGCTAGTTTAATCAAAGACAAATCGGTAAAAATGTTTAAGATCGAAGAAAACAGCCATCCTTATGTAGCAAAAGGAGAAAAAGAAACTAAAGTAGTAAGAGAAGGAAAAAAAGTGCATGTTTACATGACTGCCATTCGCTCACATTTATCACCCGATAATATTGAAGGAATTAAAATGGGAGATGAAGTATATTTCCATGTTACTAACTTAGAGCAAGATTGGGATGTGCCACATGGCTTTGCTATCAAAGGAGTATCGAATGCTGAGTTATTAATTATGCCAGGCGAAACACAAACTTTAAAATGGATTCCTACCAAAGTTGGTATTTCACCCATGTATTGTACCGATTTTTGTAGTGCTTTACACCAAGAAATGCAAGGATATGTTCGCGTATCACCAGCATCAAGTAAAGTTCCTATAAGCTTTAGTTTAGGTGCTAAGTAATAATAAATAATTTATAAAGGCTCTTTCAAAATCCCTTATTTTCTAGTCAGTTCGAGCGAAGTCGAGAACCTTATATTTTCGTTTTCAACATATTTCGACTTCGCTCAATATGACAAAAATGTGAAGAGGCTGCCCTATTGAGACAGCCTCTTTTATTTACCAGTCATTCAATTTTCAATTACCATGAAATTAACAACATTACAGCGCATGCTTTTATTTGTAGCAGCCGCACTTTTAGGTTCATCTATTTTTGTTGCCATTTGGCGCATAGAATTAGAAGCACCGCAATATCCTGAGGGCTTAAATTTATTAATTTATGCCAATAAATTAGGAGGAAACGTAGATATTATAAATGGCTTGAACCATTATATAGGCATGCAAACTTTACATGCCGAAAACTTTATTGAGTTTACTATTTTGCCTTATATCATTGGTTTTTTTGCAGCATTTTCTCTGCTTGCAGCAATTATTGCTAATAAAAAAATAGCTAATATTTTATTCTTTTCATTTGTAGCTTTTGGCATAATAGCCATGATTGATTTTTACAGGTGGAATTATAATTACGGACATAATTTAGATCCAAATGCTGCCATTATAGTTCCAGGAATGGCCTATCAACCACCATTGATTGGCTACAAACAATTATTAAACTTTGGTGCATTTTCAATTCCTGATATTGGTGGTTGGTTTTTTATAACTGCTGGTTTATTCATGCTAACCGTATTTGTAACAGGAACAAAATTTTGGGCTAAAAAGTTTACCAAAAATGTTGTTCCATTAGTTGTTTTTGGATTTATTTCTTTGCTTACATCTTGCACAGCGGATGGACCAAAACAACCAAAACTTCATCACACCAATTGTGACTTTTGTAAAATGACCATTGCCAACGAAAAATTTATTGCACAATGTGCAACAGACAAGGGCAGGGTTTATTACTTTGATGACATCAGCTGTATGGTTCGTTTTAAAAGGGAAAACACTGCTTTTTCAATAGCAAACTTTTACATTGCCGACTTTAACAATCCAACAAAATATTTAAAAATTAGCGAAGCAATTTTATTTAAAAACGAAGAAATAAAAAGTCCAATGGGCGGTAATATTATTGCTTTTTCAAAGCAAACCGATGCAGAAGAATTTATACAAAAACATGCTGCAACAAAAATTTCATGGGAAGAGTTAAACAAGTAATTGATAAAACAAAAATGCAAACAATGCTAGGTTTATTTAGCATTGTTTTTGCGTTTATAGCCAATGGTAAAACCATTACAGTTGGGCAAAATAAGCAGTGTAAAACTATTCATCAAGCCATAAAAATTGCGGCAACTTTCGATACCATAGAAATACATGAAGGCTTGTACAAAGAAGGAAATATTGTAGTTAATAAATCGCTGTACATAAAAGGAATTAACAAGCCTGTTATAGATGGAGAAAAGAAATTTGAAATCATTTCTGTAAAATCGAATTACACCACCATTGACGGTTTAATAGTGCAACATTCAGGTTATGCTACGCTCGATGATCCAGGTGGAATAAAGGTGTATGATTCGCACCATGTTAACATTATAAACAATACACTTTCTGATAATTTTTTTGGTGTTTATATTCAATACGGACAACATTGTATAATTAAAAACAACAATATTGAAGCCTTTGGAGTGGAAGAACAGCAAATAGGGAATGGCATTCATTGTTGGAAAAGTGATAGCCTACAAATTATTGGAAATAAAATTACCGGACATAGAGATGGTATTTATTTTGAGTTTGTAAAAGGTTCCATTATTTGGAGAAACATTTCGTATAAAAATATTCGTTATGGCTTGCATTTTATGTTCTCGAACGATGATGCTTATATTGGCAATATATTTAAAAACAATGGCGCTGGTGTATCGGTAATGTTTACCAAAAACGTAAAAATGATTAACAACTACTTTTCTGATAATTGGGGCGATGCAGCTTATGGATTATTGCTAAAAGAAATATCAGATGCATATATTTTCAATAACCGATTTTTATCGAACACTTCGGGAATTTATATGGAAGGAACGAGCAGAATAAAAGTAGAAAATAATAGTTTTAATAACAACGGTTGGGGAATGAAAATTCAAGCAAGTTGCATGGAAAATAACATCATTAATAATAATTTTAAAAACAATACTTTCGATGTAAGTACCAATGGTACTTTGGTATTGAACGTTTTTAACAAAAACTATTGGGACAAATACGAAGGCTACGATTTAAATAAGGACAATATTGGCGATGTAGCCTATCATCCTTTAAGTTTATTTTCTATTATTGTGGAAAATAATGCTTCGGTGATGTTGTTGTATCAAAGTTTTTTTGCCATGCTTTTAGATAAATCGGAAAAGGTAATTCCAAGTTTAACACCCACTAATTTTATAGATGAGCAACCCTTAATGCACCCAATTTTACTATGATAGCTATTCAAAATATTTCGAAAAAATTTGGCAAACTAACAGTTTTAGATGGTTCTTCGGCTCAATTTAATAAAGGTGAATGCATTGCTTTAATTGGCCCGAACGGTTGCGGAAAAACTACTTTAATAAAAAGTATTTTAGGAATGGTAGTTCCCAATACTGGCAATATTTTGTTCAATGATGTTTCCATAAAAAATGAATTTTTATACAGAAACAATATTGGTTACATGCCGCAAATAGGCCGCTATCCCGAAAACATGAGCATTGGCCAAGTAATTGATATGATAAAAAATATTAGAAATTATAACAGCCAATTAGATGAAGAATTATTGGATTTATACAAAATAAAAGACCTGCTTAACAAAAAAATGAGAACGCTTTCGGGCGGAACTACTCAAAAAATAAGCGCAACCATTGCATTTTTATTTAACCCCGATGTATTGATTTTAGATGAACCTACAGCAGGTTTAGATCCTTTGGCAGCGGAAATTTTAAAGGAAAAAATTATTAAGGAAAAACAAAAAGGCAAGCTCATTATTATTACATCGCACTTACTCAGTGAGCTAGATGAGTTGGTAACGCAAGTGGTTTTTATGCAAGATGGAAAAATAAAGTTTCATAAAAACACCGAAGAATTAAAAAACGATACGCAAATGCCAACTATTGCCAAGGCAATTACTCATATTTTAAAAGCTACTGCGCATGAATAGATTGATAAAATTTGTAGTACTCGACATGATAAAGAATAGAACCATTTTGGGTTATACTTTGCTTTTAGCAATATTTAGCTGGAGTGTTTTTGGACTAGAAGACAATGCCACCAAAGGCGTTTTAACTTTACTAAATATTATGCTTTTAATAGTTCCATTGGTAAGTATAATTTTTTCAACTATTTATATTTATAATAGTTCCGAATTTATTGATTTAATGGTAAGTCAGCCGGTAAAAAGAAGTAAAATTTGGACCAGTTTATTTATTGGTTTAAGCATTTCGCAAATATTGGCTTTTGTAGTTGGAGTAGGCATTCCGTTGTTATTATTTGCACCAATAAACATTGCATTGAGCATGATAAGCGTTGGCTGTATAGTTAGTATTATATTTATTGCCATTGCTTTTTTAGCTTGCGCAATTACGCACGATAAATCAAAGGGAATTGGTGTTTCTATTATGCTTTGGTTATACTTTGCTTTGCTGTTTGACGGATTAGTATTGTTCCTGTTGTTTCAATTTGCAGACTATCCAATTGAGCATATTATGATTGGAATAACCATGCTAAGCCCAATTGATATGGCACGAATACTCATATTATTACAGTTAAATGTGTCGGCATTACTTGGACATACGGGAGCTATTTTTACTGATTTTTTCGGTACAATAATTGGAACTTTTATTTCTACCTTTGTACTTTGCCTTTGGGCAATTATTCCATTTTATTTATCTTTACGCATGTTTAACAAAAAAGACTTATAAACCCATATGAATATAGAAAATTTAGTCAATCAAATTAAAGAAAAGTACGAAAAACTAGGAGAAAATCCTGAAACATATTTAAAAGGATTGCTGCAAGCAAAACCTATAAACTATTGGGATTACATAGAAGTTGACACCTTATTATCGCTTCAAAAACCAAGAACAAACTTTAAAGATGAAGAAATTTTCATCATGTACCATCAGGTAACAGAATTGTTTTTAAAACTAATGTTACATGAAATAAAACAAGTAGCAGTTGAAGTAAATTATACGGAAGAGTTTTTGATGAATAAATTTACAAGAATCATTCGTTACACGCAAATGCTAATTAATTCCTTCGATATTATGAAAGACGGAATGAATTACGATGATTACAATGTATTTAGAGCAACTTTAGCGCCAGCAAGTGGTTTTCAAAGTGCGCAATTTAGGTTCATAGAATTGCATTGTACCGGATTAGAAAACTTAATGAATGAAGCGGGTAGAGAACGTATAAGTTCGAATCCAACTACCGAAGAATACTTTGACCATATCTATTGGAAAGATGCTGGATTGAACAGAAAAACCGGCAAAAAAAATCTGACACTTACCTTATTTGAAGAAAAATATTTGCATCAATTCATCAGTTTAGCAAACGCCATGAAAGGCAAAACTATAGCTGATAGACTGAATGAATTACCTAATAAATCGGAAGCATTGTTAAACCTATTAAGAGAGTTTGACCATTTGTATAATGTAGCTTGGCCCATGGTTCATTTAAATACTGCTAAGCATTATTTAGACAGTAAAAACGAGAACCAACAAGCAACAGGAGGTTCTGAATGGAAAAAATATTTAATGCCTAAATTCCAACAACGTAAGTTTTTTCCTGCTTTTTGGAGCAATGAAGAAAAAGAAAAATGGGGTGAAAGCATTTAATAATGGAAGACGTTGATATTATTAATGACATAAAAACTAAAATTGACATAGAAATTCTAGTCAATGCATTTTATGAAAAAGTAAAAAAAGACCAACAAATCAGTCACTTTTTCAAACATGTAAACTGGAAAACTCATATGCCAATTATGTATGTATTTTGGGAAAACGTACTTTTTTATACAGGAAGTTATGTTGGAAATCCAATGCTTTTACACAAAGAATTGCATACGCATATGCCTTTAAGCAAAAAAGATTTTGACCAATGGATTCATTTATTTCATGAAACAATCAATGAAAATTATGAAGGAAAAATGGCTGAGGCAATGAAAGAAAGAGCTAATAATATATCCATTATAATGCAAACTAAAATATTGGTTTAACAACCTTCAATAACAACATAAAATACAAAACAAAATGGCTTCATTTATTAAATAAATGAAGCCATTTTTATTAGAAACTCTTCAACAAATTAATTGAAATTTGAAATTAAAAACTCTGTCAAATAAAAAACCACTAATTACCGGGAAGTAAAACTTCGTCTATAACGTGAATAATACCGTTAGAGGCTGGAATAGAAGCTAAAATATGCGCTTTTCCATTAACAACTGGTTTACCATCAATCATTGTAATTTTTATATTCCCACCATTTACTTGACCAAATATTTGACCATCCTGCATAGATTCTGGTTTAAGCACACCAACATAAACGTGGTATTGTAAAATATCAGTCAATGCATCTAATTTTTCTGGTTTTAATAAACCTTCTACCGTGCCAGCAGGCAATTTATCGAAAGCTGCATTAGTGGGAGCAAATACAGTAAAAGGGCCTGCATTACTTAATACATCTACTAATTTAGCGGCAGTAACGGCAGCTACTAAAGTTGTATGATCCTTACTTCCAACTGCTACTTGAACAACGTTTGGATTTGAAACATCATCTTTAACACTTGATTGACCAGCACCTGTGGCTTCAGTTTGAGTTGCTTCAGCTTCTTTAGCTGGAGTATTTGCGCTATTACAGCTAGCAGCTAGCATGGCTGCTACTACGATACAATTTTTTATTACTTTTTTCATATTTCTGTATTTTATACAGCATCAAATTGACAACTATTTATATTTATTTATTATGACCCGAATCATAAAAACAAAATGATATTCAGCATTAAGAAATAATATTAAAAAACTAAAAATTAGTTCAAATAATAATTGAATCCAATTGAAACATTCCTCCCAAACTGAGGTACGCCACCCCAATCTAAGTGTTCGCGATAATTTAAATCAAGCAAATTCTCAATACCAATGTTTAATTGAAAAGATGAAGTTTTAATTGCTTTAGCAAAAGCAACTCTAGCATTAAATATTTGCCAAGATGAAGTTTTACTTTCACCAAAATCTATATTTATATTTTTTTGACTAGATGCTAATACATGTTCTATTTGAAACTGAAATGTATTCTTTTGATATCGCAATGTATTGACAAATTTCAAAGGTGGAACTTGCTGCATAAACTGACCATTACTTAACAATCCATATGAAAATCGAACATTTCCTTTGTATATAATTTTCTTCAAAAGTTTAAAAGTTGCAGCAGTTTCAAATCCCATAAGTTGAGCATTACTAATATTGGCATATGTTTTAACTCCTCTACCTCCTATAGTCATTGGGCTATATTTATTAAGAATATAACCATAAATATAATTTTCAATTTGATGAAAAAATAAAGTTGTATTAAAATTCCATTTTTTCTTATCAATGGTATTTGAAAATTCCATTTGTATGGCTTTTTCTGGCGCTAAATTGTAGTTACCTATATAATCAAAACCATCGGCACGATTAAATAAATAAAAACCAATTCTTTCATTGCTAGTTGGCAATCTTTGCCCATAACCAATTGTGAATTTATTGGTAAAAACACCTTTTTTTATTTGAAAAAACAAAGAAGAAGTAGTTAAAAAATTCTGTTTATTTTCATTCGTATTTATTCCAAATCCTTGCCATTGTAAAACACCAAATTCATCCGTTACGTATTGATAGTTATAATCTTCTCGAATATTAAAACCAATACATTTTAGGCTATCAATATTTAACAAATAATTAGCAGCCAAACCAATATTATACAAAAAATTCCCTGGTAAAGTTTGCATAAACATTGGCTTTTCATTGTTTGGATACATAGTCATTTCAGCTTTTGTAAATGCTTGATGTGCATCAATTCTAACATTGAAAAGTTGTTTTTTTAGTTGTATTTTATATTGAGAATAAAATCCATTGGTGTAACTCCAACTTGGCATATCCATGTGCATAATAGTTTCAAGTCTGTGGGTATCATCCATGGCATGAGTAATGTTGTTATGGTAAAATTTTGTTTCTAAAACTTTATTATAATTACTTGAAACAAATCGATGTGTTACAGAAAAAATATTGGCTTTTGCAAACGCAACATCCATGGGTAAAGCAGGGTAACCAATATTAGATCCATTGTCGTTTATATAGTCGAAAATAATATGATTGGTTTTGTTTAATTGATAAGCAACACTAAAGTTCAAATTCAATTTTTCGTAACCACTATGTAAAATAGTAATGTCTCCTCCTGCTTTGTAATCATTAGCTTTTCTATATGCACCACTCATTCTTAAAGCAAATTTATTAGAGTTGGTATTTAAGCTAAATCCAATGTTTTTTGAAAGATTGGCGAAGCCATATTGCGTATAAAAATTTATTTGTGGATGGTCTTTACAATTAAATGAAGCTTCCTTCAATTGTATGTTCAAACTTCCTCCAATGGTACTTCCCAATAAGCCACCAGCAGTTCCTTGGTTTACTTCTAATTTACTTAAATTACTGGGTTCAACATATGTTGTAACAGGATCCATTTTATCTGTACAAGCACCATACATTTTCATTCCATTTAAGGTAATATTTATTTGTCCAGCACTGTAAGTTCTAAGAGTTGGTTCCATTCCAAATGCGCCTCTTCTAATTAAATTTACACCTTCAATTCGTTGTAAAATATCTTCGGTGCTAGCTAATTTGCTGCTTCTGTAAAAGTTAAATGCTTCGTTGATTTTGTTGTTTTCTGAGTCACAAATAATCACTTCTTTAAGCGAAGTTGTTTTATTAATAGTATCGCCAAAGTTATTCTGGGTAAAACCCTGAACATAAGAAAACAATACTAAAATTATTAAATTTTTTTTCGACATAATTCAATAGTAAAAAGGAGCAATTAAATAAATAAATGCTCCTTTTAAAATTAGTTGTTTCTATTATAAAGTGATGTCGAACGATTGCTTGTTATCTATGGTAACACCATTCTTTTTCAGGGTAAGTTTTACATTCCATAAACCAGTCATAGTAAAATTTACTTTTCCAACATAATGACCCATAGAAGTAAAAACAGGGTTTACATTATTTGGAGAACCATGACCCATACTAGGCATAGTTGGTTCAATTTCTACAGTATAATCATTTACTGCGGGAAAGTCCATCATATCTTTTTTATGAATAGAAATTTCAAAGTTATTCAAACCAATTTTTGGTGTAGTTGGTTGAATTAAAGTTACAAAAAGTTTGGTACTGTCGCTAGCAATAAAGCTTTTCATTACCGAAGTAGTTGGATTTATTACATTAACTTCTAATTCTCCTTCGCCTTCTTTGTCTGTTTTGTGGTTATGAAAAGCCATGTTTAAAGTCCATTTACCAGCTGAACTTGGCATTATAAATACTATGGCAGCTTTCCAAAATTTATCACTAGGTATTGATTCTTCTGTTATTTCAACTGGAGCAGAATGTTTCATCATGCCCATATCCATCATAGGTATTACATCAAAATGACCATCCGTTAATCGTGTATTTGAAACAGAATCAAACATGGCTACAAATATTTTATTGTAACCCACAAAAAAATCTTTTTCAGCATACACTTTTGCCTTAGCAGCAGCACCTAAAATATAGGTTTCGCCCATTAATTTATAAGTACTTGGAATTTGATCAACTATAACAGGAGTAGGAGTTACAGTTGTTGTTTCTTCTTTTTTACATGCGTTTGTTGCAAGTAATATGGTGGCAAATGTAATTGCCAATATTGTTTTAAATTTCATAAAATGTAATTGTTTTTTTTAATAATTGAGCTTACGATTTTGATAAAAATCGTTCAAGTAAAATCAGTAAAATAAATTAATATTTTGGTGGCTGAAATATTCTTGACTCAAAAGCAGTTAGGATTTTACTGCTATATTTTACAAAAAAATGAAACGAAACAAATTGCAAAAATATATTTGAAGTATGTTTTTCAAAAAATAAAACTTCTTCAATATTGTTATTGTTAGTATTTGAATTAGTGCTTTTGGGAGTATCAGCTTCTTCGGTGTTTTTTAAAGTATTTTTCAAATAACATTTACCATCACATTTCAGTTCTGGCTTACTTTTATTGATACAAAACAGTTCAGTTATTTGTTTCTGATTTATTTTAAACCAAGTAATTACACCCACTTTATTGGTTAATTGCAATAGCATACAAAGTAAAAGCGATATGGAAATAAATCTTTTCAATTACCATGCAATGTTATTGATTTTTTTTAAAATAATATATAATCAGTATCATAAAAAATGCTTAATTATTGTCATTTTTAGTTTTGTAGTTAATTACAAACAAAAAGAAAGCTGATAACATTAAACACAAAGCAATTGCAAACAAAATAGTATTGGCAAATGGTATTACAGTATAACTAAACGATGCAATTCCTTGAATGGCTAAAACAAATTCATTTAAAAACACGCTTATTGCAAAGCAAATTAAAGCAATAATTCCACTTTTAGAATGAGCAAGCAATTTGGTACTAAACAAATAAAGTAACAACATAATAGAAATAAATGCCAATAAAACCAAATGTAAATAGGCTATTACAATGGGCCTAAATCCAAATGCCAATGTACTTACAAATGGAATAGTAGAGCCTAATTGCAATGTAAATTTTACAAAACCAGCAATGGCCACAAAGTAAATTAAAAACATCATAGTTTTTGAGAATTTACTTTGTAAATGAAGGTGGTAAAAAACACTTTTTAACAATAAAATCCAGCCAACAAACTGTGTAATAGCAGCTGCAACTACAATGATATAAAGCCAAATAGGAAGATGAGCCCAAAGTGTAGAAAGAAAATATGCTGGAATACAAGACCAAAACAAAAGTCCAAATATCAATTTATCGTTTTTTATTATCACATTAAATTTATTGGCAAGGCTAGTAAATAAACCAATGCATGCAAAGAAGAACCAACCATTATATTGAAAATGTAAATAGAAATATACAGAAGCTAAATAAGGTGTTTGATGCAAGTTTTTAGTTACCATCATATATGCCAAAGCAACAGTTCCTAATGCAGAAAAAATGGCGAAAACTAAAGCGCCTTTGAACCATTTTATAGCTTGAAAATATTGTTTAAATTGAGCAGAATGCTTAAAAAACAACTGTGTAAAAACTAAAATTACAGCTACTGAAACAGCGGAAAATACAATAGAAAAAAAGCCATATCCTTGAATAAAAAATGAAACCAACATGCCATAAGCACTTATCAAATTTAACCAAAGTAAAATATTGTATTTTTTTATTTGAAATGCTTTTAAGAAAGGTGCAAATAAACTAACTATTAACACCAAAAGTGTTTGCGTTACCCAACCTACAAAGGCAAATTGGGAATGAGCATGTTGAACATTTTTTTGGTCGAAATAGGGAAATTCAAAACCAATTTTAAACCTCATAAGTACACCTAAACTGGCAACAATAAAAAGGTTAAACAACGCAATTTTTATCCAAAAACTGGAAGAATATCTAATCATTAAATATACAATTTTCTGTTAATAATTTGAACTTGATTTTTATTCTCCATTTTTTTAAGCGTTCTAATTACAGTTTCTACTCTTAAACCAGTTAAATTAGCTATTTCTTGGCGCGTATGAGAAATCAATAACGGAGAAATGTGCGAATCATCTTTCTTTTTTATTGAATGTAAAAATCCTAAAATTTTCAGATCTGGAGTATTATGAATAAGTTCTCGAGCTGTAATAGATTTATTGTAAATTTTTTGAGCAAAAATTTTCAAAAAATTAAATTGAATCTTAGGATCATCTTCAATCATTTTAAAAAAACTTGCTTTAGAAAGCACCATTATTACAGAATCTTTTTGAACAATGGCTGTAGAAGGATATTTTTCGTTAATAAACAATGGAGGTTCGCCAAATCCATTTCCATCATAAAAAATTCCTTGAATGTATTCGCTTCCATCGTTATGCAAATTAATTAATTTGACTTGACCTTCAATTATTTGGTAGTAAAATTGTGCAATATCATCCTCAGAAAAAACAATTTGATTTTTCCTGAATTTTTTAGCAACTCCACCCCAAGTAATTAAAATGTTAATATCAATTTGCGTATTATTCATTATTGCAATGATATATATTAAAAATTCTTTACTTAGTTGATTTCTGTTTTTTCAAAATATGATGAAAGTATTATAAAATCTAAAATGAATCAATTTGCGTTAAAAAGGGCTGAGCTAATTTAAATGGAGCCACATTGCAGTATGCAGCTGTTAAAACCTCCATTAATAGGTCTTTTTCTATCAATTTTAAATTTACTAAAGTCCAACCGTACTTGCCGGCTCTGTTTGGAACTGCATAAATGATGGAAGCATCAATCATGCAAAACAATGGCTGTTCTTCTAAACTTAATTTTACACAACACCTGTTTTCTTTTTGATTATGGGTAACAAATATTTTTCCTTTTATTTTATAACATAACATATTTCTATGAGGTGCATCTGTTGTTTCTGGAAATAACAATGGAAATTCTTTAAAACTTTCATTTGAAACCATGATTATTCTATTATAATTTTATATTTATGGAGTAATCCTGAAATTCCCTCATTTGAAAATTTGGCACCTTTTACTTTGTTTAATTCTAAATCTATTCCGTAATGATATGCAGTTCTAAAATCTACTTTTTCTATCACACTTTGCTGAAAAACCGACATGGTTAAATCACATTCTAAAAACTTAGATTCTGTTAAATCACATTCCGAAAAATCTACTTCTTTGATGCTGCAATTTTTAAAAACAGTTTTCTTTATTTTTTTCTTAAAAAACGAAGCATAATCTAGTGTACAATTTTCGAAAGTAAAAGATAATAAAAAGTCTTTACAACGAGCAAAATCAAGCCCTAACAGTTTGCAGTTTTTAAACTTAGCATCAATAAAAGCTGTATTGTTTAATTTACCTAAACTAAAATCACAATTATCGAAAAAGCACGCTATAAAACTAATGCTTGCCAAGTCGCTTTTTGAAAAATTACAGTTAATAAAATGCACAGAATCGTATTCGTTTTCAGGCATTTTAATCAATGTAAAATCAACTCCATTAATGGTATTTTCTTGCATGGTTTGTACCTGTATTTTATTTATCTCCTAAATTCAAATTTCACTAAGGCAACTACAAAATGATTGGTTAAGTAAAATCATTTCACCAAGCCTTATTGCCTATTCATTTATTTCCTTGGCTGTGCTTTTATCCAATTTGCAATATCATCAATTACATAGTCTGGCACATTGCTTCTGATAGCATATTCTTCTGGGGTTGATTTTCCTTCACCTTCCAAAAACATATGATTCAGTTTTTGAAAAGATAAAAACTGGTAGTTTGTATTGTCCTTCAATGTTGATTTCCAATTTAAATATTCTGAAAAGGGAACTTGATAATCACGTTCACCTTGTAAAACTAAAACAGGTTTTTTATTCTTTTTAGCCAATGAAATTATGTTTAATTTGTTCAAATAATTCCAATAACTAAAAGGGTACATGGAAGGTAAACTATCATTGGGAAAGGTGTTTGGTAAATTCAATATTTTAGCATGAATAGCTTGAACCACCATGTTGTCAAAAACAGCTGAATCAGATTTGGTTTTTGCTTGAAGTGGTTTTAAATATTCAAGCTGGTAAAGCATTAAATCTTGTAAGCTAGTATAATTTCCTGCAACCATAATTGCACCCGCTACTTTTTTATTTTGTTTTAAAAACAAGGGCATTAAACCCGCACCTTGACTATGTCCCATTAAGTAAATTCTTTTTGGATCAATTGCATTTTTTTTACTTACTTTATTTACCAATTCCTTCAAATCAGCTAAATATTCTTGTTCAATGGTATAATAATTTCCATTTTTATGCTGTTCCATTATTTTACCAAAATAAGTCTTGGTTCTTTTATCGAACCTCAATGTTGCAATTCCTTTACTAGCTAACCCCCAAGCAAAATCCTTGTAAATTTTATTTGGCCCAATGGTCGCATCTTTATCTATTGGTCCGCTTCCTCCAATAATAATTACGCAAGGATATTTTTTTTCTTGAATGGGTACAGTTAGAATTGCTTCGTTTTCAAATCCCAGTGGACCAAAAGGAATTTTTATTTCGTAGAAACCAAAAGTATTTACATAAGCAGGAATATTATACATTGGTTCAGCATCTACAACGTAAATTCCACTAATTTGCCATTTTAAATTAAAGGATAAACGCAGTCCAACTGATCCATTTTTGAATTTCAATTTAGTAGTTGTAGCATGAAAAGTATCTAAATAACTATACCTAGTGGCACCAACTTCATTCAAATCGCCATTAACAGCCGCTAAACTTTCCCAAATACTTTGAAGTCTTTCAGTAGTTATTTTTCTTTGAATAATTTCATCACAAAAAGAATAAGCTTTATCAAATTGTTCTGATTTAAATAAATCAATAATTTCAATTGCTTTTTGAACAGCCATCGTCTCATTTTTTTGAGCAATTGCAGTTGTAAAGAAGAATGAAAGTACAAGAACAACCAAATACTTTGTATAGATTTTCATAAATAATTTTTAAATAAAATATTGGAAAATAACAGCAGTAATTACTAATGATAAAAACATGATTTCTTTTAAAATTACAAGTTTTTTACTCATAAAATAATTAGCCATTACAATACTTACCGGAACAGATAAATAACAAACTGCAAATACCACATTATGGTCTTCAATTAATGCTAGAAGCACTGATATTACTATGTACAATACTAATGTAATTAGTATTCTTCGTGTTTTTACTTTATTCTTAAAATAATTTAACTGAAGTGAAATTCCTGAGGCAAATACAATGAATGATATTAAAAACCAAGGAATTATTTTATTCCAATTGATGCTAATACTATTTAAGTAATTTCTATTCAAACTATTATTGATAATGATAAATAAATCGTTCAAATTATCCATCATAAAAAATAAAACTCCAAGTAAATAAATGGGTAATATAATTCCAAAAATACTGGCTAAAATGAAACGAATATTGAAGTATGTCATTAATATTACACTGATTAAAATAAAAGGCAAATAAATTAATGTATCATAGTTAAAAAGCACCGCCATTCCTAAGTACAAACCGCTGTCGAGAACAATGTATAAAGGTTTCTCGGATTCGTATAAGTTACAAAGCCTTTGAAACATAAGAATAATAAATAAGTTAGCAATAAGCTGTGGACTTAAAAACATTTGTTGCGGATAAAAACTATTAATCAACACAAAAAGTAAAGCAGGTAAAAAACTATCTTTCATTAATATTGTATGTTTTACAACTAAATGATTGACCATCCATGCTTGCAGTAAAACCAAAAAACTTGCTGATACAGCACTAAAAAAATAATAATCTTCAAAAGTACTAACCCAATTAAATATAAATTGAGCTAAAGGGGCATTAATATTTAAATCAATTGGAATGATTCGAAGAAAAGGCATTAATCGTATTAGAACTGTAAATACAATTAAAAATACGTATGCGAATATGCTGTTGTTTCTAAATAAGTTTAACAATGTAGTGGTGCTTAAAAAGTAATACGCATCAAAGTAAATCGTTTGTCACGAATGGTGCAAGCCAAAAGTGAATTTGCTGAAATTTGCTTACAATCGGTAGGAATAACTAAAACGCTTGCATTGATGGCTTTTACCAAAATTTTATTCTCACTTTTACCTTTTACGTTAAATTTATTCATCAAAACATCACCTTCTTGATTTACATCTGCATTATAAATTGTGTGAATTGCATCGTTATTTACAAAACAAGAAATGGATGAATAATAGCCGCCATCACTTACAGATTGCTGTTCTTTGTTAATTACATCGCCAATTTCAAGGGAACCATCAGTTTTGATACTTAACAACAATACATCGTTATAATTATATACAACTCGGGTATTTGTTTGAGGAAATCCATTAACGTAATAAGTATATGATTGCCTTGTAATAAAATATTTTTCGGAAATTAGAAAAACCCCGCCATCACTTCTTGGAATTATTTTACGAATATAAATGTCGTTTAAATCCATGGTTTTACTAAACGATATTTTTTCTTTTAGTAATTTCAATGCAATTGAATCAATTACATTTACTTGAACAGCAGTAGTTTTTAAATCAATGGTTTGATAAAAATATCCACTATTATTTATTTCATCTTCTATGGCATAAAAGCCAATTATATTTACTTGTTTTGAAATGTTATTGATTACAAATCCTAAATCATCAATTTCTATTCCTGGCTTTGAAATGTCGTATTCTAACATATTATCATTTGCTTTATAAAAAACATATAAAACAAATTTCCTGTTTTCATTTTTCTTTTTCTTTTTTCCCGATTTAGGAAAATCAAGCAGCGTAAAAAAATTTCCTTCATTGTCTATATCACATTTGGTAGCGCCAATGTCATTTAATACTTCATTTATTTCAAAAGTTTTGGCGTAAATTGGAAATAAATTTTCATCAAAACCATATAAATACAAAGCAGCTTTTTCTGTATCATTTTGACTAGCCTTGCCAATAAAACTTAAACTAAAAAACTTTTTATTGATGCTATTATTGATTGTTAAATCAATATTTTCATTTAACAATAACTCATCAATTGATGCTAAAAGCACCATTCCACCATTTTGGTTTAAGTTCAAATCAAGTTTAGTAACTAAAAAATCAATTTTATTTGTTGCAGTATTTTTAGCCGAAATGAAAACATATATTTGTTGATTAATTAGCAGTACTTTTTCAATAAATGCTGGAATAGTTAAAGGAATATCTTTACTTGTTTCAAGGGAAAGTTTATTGTTAAATTTCTCGATTAATACATTTTTCTTAAAATTAATATCGCGGCACCTAATAATAAATGTACCCATTTCATTGCTACCAATAATTTGAGTATAACTGTTTTTATTTTTTACTTTTACGGGTTGTCCAAACTCTATTATTTGAGCATTTACCTGCACTGAAAAAATAAAAATAATAAAAATGCTTAGCAGCTTACGTTTATACATTATTTTGCGACCTTTAAATAGAGTTGCAAATTAACAAAATAGCTCGTTTTAAAAATGAAGAATATTTAAATGGCAAAAAAAATATATGATACAGCAAAACCGCAGGAACGTGCAGTTTTGGTGGGAGTTGTTACTCCTGGTATGAAAATTGAAAAATCGCAAGAGTATATTGACGAGTTAGAATTTTTAGCTCAAACGGCAGGTGCAGTGGTTGAAAAACAGTTTTTACAACGATTACCTCACCCTAGCTCTCGTACTTATGTAGGTGAAGGAAAACTAGCCGAAATATTAGAATATGTTACCGTTAGAGAAATTGATATTGTAATTTTTGACGATGAACTCAGTCCTTCGCAATTGCGAAATATTCAAAATGAATTGAAGGTAAAAATTTTGGATAGAAGTAATTTAATTCTCGATATTTTTGCCAATAGGGCTACCACGGCTCAGGCTAAATATCAGGTAGAATTGGCGCAAGCACAATATTTATTACCTCGTTTAACTAGAATGTGGACGCATTTAACCAAACAAAAAGGTGGAATTGGAATGCGTGGACCAGGGGAAACTGAAATAGAAACTGATAGACGCTTGCTTCGTGAAGAAATTAGCAAACTAAAAGAACGTTTAAAGCAAATTGACAAACAATCAGCTACACGCAGGCAAAACCGTGATGAAAAAAAACGTGTAGCTTTGGTTGGTTACACCAATGTTGGAAAATCAACCATCATGAATTTATTGAGTAAAAGCGAAGTTTTGGTGGAAAATAAATTATTTGCCACTTTAGACAGTACCGTTCGAAAAGTAGTTTTTGAAAATGTTCCTTTTTTACTAAGTGACACCGTTGGGTTTATCAGAAAATTGCCACATCAATTAATCGAAAGTTTTAAATCGACTTTAGATGAAGTGCGTGAAGCTGACTTATTACTGCATGTAGTTGATATTAGCCACGAGAATTTTGAGGAGCAATTAAATTTAGTAAACAGCACCTTATTAGAAATTGGTGCAAGTAATAAAAAGCAATTGCTTATTTTTAATAAAATAGACCAACTTAAAGAACCATTGGAGCCAGACGATCCGTTTGGCGAGGAAACAGAACATTTAACATATATAGAAAAACTAAAAAATACTTGGATGGCCAAAGAAAACGGACAAGTAATTTTTATTTCAGCTACTAAAAAAGTAAATATTGAGGAGCTAAGAACTAAAATTATAGCTGCCATTAGATAATAAATTTAAAGTTTATTCCAACAAAAAAGCCCGAATTCACATTCGGGCTTTTTGTATTGTTATGATTAATTATTAGCTATCAACTGACAACTATCAACTGACAACTAACTAGTCTCTTCTTGGTCTTCTAGGTCTATCAGAACTAGGTCTGTCGAAGTTAGGTCTGTCACCGCTAGGTCTATCAGAACCGCCTCTGCTACTTCCACCACTATACGATCTGTTTCTACCACCATCTCTGGTTCCGTATCCACTTTTTTCGCTAAAGCTGCTTCTTTCACTTGAACTGCTTCTGTCGCTTGAGCTATTTCTATCGCCACCTGAATCTCTTCCGTAGCTACTTCTTTCGCTTCTTTCACCACCGCTTCTTCTTTCTCTATCTCCGCCACCACTTCTTCTATCGCCACCACCGTAACTTGAACCACCTTCGCTTCTACGGCTGCTATATCCGCCACCGCTTCTACCGCCTCTATCTCCACCTCGGTCTCCGCGGCTGTCACCACCACGAGAGTTTCTTCCTTCTCTTGAACCGCCTGGTTTTTCACCACTTAATTCAGCTCTAACTGGTCTGTCTTCGTATGTTTTTCCGTTTAATGAAGTAATTACTTTTTCAGCAAATTCTTCTTTCACATCTACAAAACTAAATACTCCACTTACGTCAACGTGAATATCGGTATAATCTAAGCCACTTTCTTGCGCAACCCAATCTTTAAAAGTACGAATGGTTAATCCGTCTTTTTTACCAATGCTCACAAAAATTCTTTGTCCTCTTACATTGCCTCCGCGTTCACCACGTTCACCGCGTTCGCTACGTTCACCGTCACGAGAAGTTCTTTCGCCACTAGTATTTAAGTCAGGTGCGTTTAAGTATTCAGCACTGAATCTGCGTAATTCTAACGATAAAAATTTCTGAACTAATTCTTCCGATGGCATTGCTAATAAAGGTTTTAAACCTTCCATTACTTTTTCATCAAAAATGCTAGTTTCTATTTCAGTATTTACAATGGTATCAATGAATGCCACTAATTTCTTATCTCTTACTTCTTCAGCACTAGGAATTAATATTTTTTCAAATTTTACTTTGCTTAAGCGTTCAATATCTCTTAAACGTCCGTTTTCACGCATGTTTAATAAGGTAAATGAAACACCTAATTTTCCCGCACGAGCTGTTCTTCCACTTCTGTGAGTGTAATTTTCAATATCGTCTGGTAAATGAAAATGTATAACGTGAGTAATTCCAGTTACATCAATTCCACGAGCTGCTACGTCAGTTGCCAATAATATTTTAATAGCATGGTGACGGAAGCGGTTCATTACTTTTTCACGTTGTCCTTGGCTTAAATCGCCATGTAAACAATCAGCATTGTAACCATCTTTAATTAATTTATCGCTTATATCTTGAGTTTCGTTTTTGGTAGTACAGAAGATAATTGCATAAATGTTGTCGCTGTTAAAATCCAAATAACGTTTTAACGCTGGATATTTATCGCGGGCATGAACTGCAGCATACTGATGCGTAATGTTTTCATTACCAGTATTTTTTTGGCCAACAGTAATTTCATGTGGATCGTTCATGTATTTGTTTGCAATGTTTCTGATGCCTTTAGGCATGGTAGCACTGAATAAACACACTCTTTTTTCTTTAGGAGTTTCTGCTAAAATGTATTCTACATCTTCTTCAAAACCCATGTTAAGCATTTCATCTGCTTCATCTAAAACTACATACTTAACGGTTGAAATGTTAAGCGCTCTGCGGTTCATTAAATCCATTAAACGACCAGGAGTTGCAACAATGATGTTTGCCCCTCTTTTTATGTCGCTAATTTGACGTTCAATGCTTGCTCCACCATAAACAGCCACTATGTTAATGCCTGATTTGTTTTTGCTGTAATTTCCAAGATCTCTGCTAATTTGCATACAAAGCTCACGTGTAGGACAAATAACTAATGCTTGTACTGACCTGTTGGTAGTATCTATTAGTTGAATAATTGGCAGGCCAAATGCTGCTGTTTTACCGGTTCCTGTGTGGGCTAATCCCAAAATATCTTGCCCTGTTTCTAAAAACACAGGAATAGACTGTTCCTGTATCGGGGTGGGGTTCTCAAAACCCAATTCTTGAATCGCATTCAAGATAGACGTCTCTACGCCCAGTTCACTAAAATTTTTCAAAGTACTTTATTAAAAATAAGCTGCAAATATATGTAAATAATTGACAAATTGTGTTTTAGTGAGATAAATAAGTTTTAGAGTACCATTATTCTTCACCCTTAAGTATGAAAAGTGCTAATAAAAAAATTTAAAGCGAATAATGTTAATACAATAGTTGGCTAAAAAAATTCTTTTTCGTGGTTTATCTTGAATTATTTCAAAATCGTTCCCACACACTTTGTCAAAGTTTTTTTTACTTTGACAAAGTTTTGTTGAACGTAGATACCATTGTTGGCTAAAAAATTCTTTTTCGTAGTTTTAACTTTGTCAAAGTCTTGAACTTTGACAAAACCTTTCCTGCACATCCGGCTAGTTCGGATTTTAATAAGGATTGGTGTGAACACCAACCTTGGACAAATATGAAGTGCGGTTTGCAAATCCGCACCAACTCTACTTTCGAATTTCGATATTATTTATTCGAATTTCTACTAATTCCCCCAGCTTCTTAATGAGCGAATCAAAATCAAAAAGTCTTTTTCTACCGAGTAATCTTTGGCGTATAAAAAGTTTAATTTTTGAATGGTAATGGCATTATAACTTTTGCCAGATAGGTTATCTATTGGATTTAAAACTCCTTGCCTAAGGTTTGGCAATAGTTTAATATTATCGGCTTTGGCATAACCTACCCAAGTTTTTTCGCCTACTAATACTTGCGCCCAATTTTTGATGAACTGAGTTTTGTTTTTTATAATTAAACCAATGATTGGAATAAAAGGAAGCACAAAAATAGAGAATAATATATCGAATAAGCGTTTCTTTTGTTGTTCCCATGCTTTACTTAGCGACAAGTTTAATTCTATGGTATAAAAATCACCAGGCGTATTTTTGTTATTACTTCCAATAATAAAAAGACTTTCTTCAGGAACTATTTTAAACAGTAATTCTTGTTGTTTCATTCGTCCCATCCATTCTATGATTTGCGAAGCGGCCAAATCCTTGGAGCAAAAAATTATTTCTTCAATTTTTAAAACATCTACAATTTCACTTAACTGAGAAACATTTCCCAAATATTGATCATCGTTTACGCTTTTATCGTCAATGGAAATAAATCCAAAATAATCGGCTTTTGCTTTCGATTTTACCAATAAATCTTGAACTCGGCTAACTTCATTAAAGTTTCCAACTATTGCGGTACGCAACCTATTACTAAAACTAAAGCTTAATTTTCCGTTTTTTAACCAAAACAGCATGAACCTGTCGAAGTAGGTCATAGCAATGGTACTGACAGTTCCAAGTACAATAATGGCTCTACTGAATCGGTATGAATCATCAAGGAAAGCGTAAAAAACAGCAATGGCAAGCGAACCAGCAAGTACTCCTTTGCTTACACTTAAAAATGTTTTTCGTTTGTTATATGCTCCTGCCAAATACAAACCTAGCATCCATAAACTAGCGTATATGCTACTATTTATCAAAACTAAATGAAGGCTATATGCGCTATAAGTATCATATTTAAACAATGAATATGCTTTACTAATTACAAACATACTGAGCATAATTAGCAGTAAATCTATGAAGGGTAAATATAATTTTTTAACTAATCGAATGATGATGGAGGCTGTTGCTCTTAAATAAATGGCAAAATTGATAAGAATTCCAAATGTTTGCGCATGTTTTTGCGAATAATGCTTTTGAGCAAAAATGATCATGGCACGGTAAAAGGTAAAAACAAAGTTTACACTTGTTTTCTTGGTACTTTCACCTTTATAATGAATAATGGTAGTTTCGGGAAAGTAGTAATTAAAAAAACCTGCTTTGGTAACTCTGTAACTTAAATCGATGTCTTCACCATACATAAAATAATCTTCATCGAGCAATCCAATTTTATCTAAAACTGTTTTGCGAAGCATCATAAAGGCTCCAGCCAACACATCTACTTGATGGGTTTTGTTTTTATCTAAAAATCCTAAATGGTATTTTCCAAATCTTTTTGATTTTGGGAATAAAGCAGCTAAACCAAATATTTTATAAAATGCAACAGTTGGAGTGGGCAATCCTCGTTTACTTTCAGGTAAAAATTTACCCGATCCATCAATCATTTTTACACCCACACAACCAGCATTGGGGGTTTGTTCCATAAAAGTAATTGTTTTACTAAAACAAGCTTCTTCAACTACGGTATCAGGATTTAAAAGTAAAATGAATTCGCCCTTAGCTATTCTAATGGCTTGATTATTGGCTTTACTAAAGCCCACATTTTCTTTGTTTTCAATTAATATAACTTGATTGGCAAACTTGTGTTTTACCATTTCGCAACTTCCATCAACCGAATGGTTATCAACTACAATAATTTCTGCATCAATGCCGTTACAAGCTTTCTTTACAGAGTAAAGTGCTTGTTCAAGAAAATATTTTACGTTATAGTTTACTATTACTACTGAAAGTTTCAAATGCTTAAAAGTCTTTATGAATTAAGTGTACAAATATATGCTTTGTAAAATTTTATTTTTATTTTTTTTGATAAATAACTAAATTTAACAAATTAAAATAAACGAACGATTGTAATTTAGTTTTGGTATAAATATTTTTAAATCGGACTATAGTTAACTGTAAACCATAAAAATAATAATTTATAATAAGAGTTAATGTAAAAAAATGAATCATAAAATTGAGATATAATTTAAAAATGTTTTATTTGACGCCAAGAATTTATGAAAGTATTTAATAAAATCGTTTTATTTTTTAATTGGGTAATCATACTCCTTTTAGTTGGCGCGTATTTAGCAGCATATATAAGTCCAGTTCAAGCTTGGTATTTTGCTTTTTTAGGTTTAGCTTTTCCCATCATTTTAATATTAAATGCTTGCTTTGTTGTTTATTGGTTATTTAATTTGAACTGGAATATTTTATATTCATTGGTAACCATATTAATTGGGTTTTATACTGTTCAAAGATTTATTCAATTTGGAACAATAAAAAAAGAAACTGAGGCAAATAGTTTAAACATTATAGATTTCAACGCTAAATCGTTTGGCGCATTTGAAGGAGTAAAATATGATAAAGAATTATTTTTTGAAACATTGACATCACTCAAACCAGATATTATGTGTTTTCAAGAATTTGTGTCAATGAATACTCCTATTGAGAAACCAATGTTTGAGAAATTAATAGCTGATTACAAACAATTTTATAAATTTAATTTACAAGAAACAGAAAATGCTGTAACAGGCTTTAGCATCAGCATATTAAGCCGATATCCTATTGTAAATTCAGGATTTGTAGAGCGATTAAACGAGAATGGAAATTACACCATATTTTCTGACATTTTATTTAAAAATGATACCATAAGAATTATTTCAACACATTTAAAATCAATTGCATTTGACAAAAATGATTATAAAACTGTAGCTGAAATAAATGAAGCCAATAAAAATTCAAGTGTAAATTATTTAGACATAAAAAATATAGCCACTAAACTAAAACATGCTTTTATCAGTAGGTCGAAACAAGCGGAAGCAATCCGTAAATTTATTGACTCAAGCAAACATAAAATAATAATAACAGGCGATTTTAACGATTCGCCAGCAAGCTATGCTTACAATATAATTAAGGGAGATATGAAAGATGCATTTACAGAAAGTGGTGCTGGATTTAGTTCTACTTACATTGGTAAAATGCCTAATTTTAGAATTGATTATATTTTAGCAGATAAGGATTTTGAGATTTATAATTATAAGCCTCATGTTATGAATTTTAGCGACCATAAAATGATCAGTGCAAGCGTAATAATCAATTAAATATTGTTAATAATTTAGTATTATTGCAATATGGCATTTGAAGTTACCATATTAGGAAATAGCAGTGCATCGCCTGCTCCAAACCGACATCCTAGCGGGCAATATATCAATATTTTGGACCATCATATTTTAGTTGATTGTGGTGAAGGAACACAAATGCAATTGCAACGCTACAAAATAAAAAAATCGAGAATCAATCAAATATTTATTAGCCATGTTCATGGCGACCACATTCTAGGATTACCTGGATTGTTGCTAAGTATGAACTTAATGAGTAGGGAAAATCCCATTCATATATACGGACCCAAAGAACTTTTTGAAATATTAAATGTGTTTTTTAAACACAGTGAAACACGCTTTAGTTTTGAATTGAATTACCATACTATTGATCCCAACAAAACAGAAATTTTATTTGAAAATATTTATTACAAAGTAATTTCATTTCCATTATTTCATCGAGTTCCAACTGCTGGATTTTTGATTCAAGAACGGAGTAAATTAAGAAAATTAAATGTAGAAGTTTGCGAAAAACATAAAATTCCATTTACTCATTTTAACGATTTAAAAAGAGGAAAAGATTATATGAGTCCTGATGGAAAGGTTCATATTGAAAACGAAAAACTCACTTTTGAACCAGGAAAACCAATAACTTACGCCTATTGTAGCGATACTATTTTTGATGAAAGAGTGATAAAATCAGTTGAAAATGCTGATATATTATACCATGAATCAACATTTATGCACGATAAATTACAACGCGCTATCGACACCATGCATACTACTTCAAAACAAGCAGGAATGGTGGCAAGTAGAGCAAATGTAGATAAATTAATTATTGGGCATTTCAGTGCCCGTTATGACGACTTGCAACCATTGCTTTTAGAAGCAAGAACGGAATTTGTAAATACTGAAATAGCTGATGAAGGTAGAACTTTTATAATGGAATAAATAACACAGATTAGCTGATTAAAGGATTTTCTAATTATTTAAATTTGTTTAATTTGAAAGCTTGGATGTTATTTTTTTCAAACCTAATTACTTTTTGTTTAATTAAATGGTTTTGTAAAAATATTCAAAGCAATAAAAACTTATATTTGCCAACTATAATTAACACATGCAAACATTTACACCTACCAATTGGCAACAATATGAACTTTTAGATTGTGGCGATTACGAAAAACTTGAAAAATTTGGTTCAATCACTTTAAGAAGACCAGAACCACAAGCATTGTGGAGTAAAAAATTAAGTGAACAAGAATGGAAAAACTTAGCTGATATTACTTTTAAATCGAGAACTAGCCATAGTGGTGAATGGATAAAAAAGAACAAAGATTTACCTGATAGATGGAAGTTAGCGTATAAGAATAACGACCTGAATTTAAATTTCAATTTAGCACTTACCTCGTTCAAACATGTAGGAATTTTTCCGGAACAAGCTGCTAATTGGGATTATATTTACCAAAACTTAAAAAAGGTAAAAGGTGAGCAACCAAGATTTTTAAATTTGTTTGCTTATACCGGTGGTGCAAGTATAGCCGCAAAAGCTGCTGGTGCTGATGTTACCCATGTAGACAGTGTAAAACAAGTAATTACTTGGAGTAAAGAAAACATGGAATCTTCAAACTTAAACGATATTCGTTGGATAGTAGAAGATGCCATGAAATTTGTAAAACGAGAGGTAAAACGTGGTAAAACTTATCACGGAATTATTTTGGATCCACCTGCATATGGAATTGGTGCAAACGGGGAACGTTGGCAATTAGAAAATAGCATTAATGAGCTTTTACAAGACGTTGCAAAAATATTAGAACCCAACCATCACTTTTTGATATTGAATGTTTATTCATTAGGTTTGAGTGCTTTGGTAGTTCAGAATTTGGTGCAAAGCAATTTTAAAGACAGTAAAAACTTAAACTTTGGAGAACTATATTTACAAGCAAAATCGGGCATTTCACTTCCATTAGGAATAGTTGGAAGATACAGTTTGTTGTAAAATTTAAAGGCAACTAATTAAAAAATCCGAAGTTAATCGCTTCGGATTTTTTTTTATTTTTAATACTATATTATAAATTAAAAAAAGATTTGTTTTAAATTGAACAAAACAACTGAATTATGTCAATTTTTATCAATAATTTTTCTTTAACTAATTTATAAACAGACATATAAATTTACAGCTGCGAGCATTGGAAACTTTTAACATAATAATAGTTTCCAGTGTACAAAGAATTTAGCACCTTTGTAGCCAGAATAATTTATAAAATTGGAGCCCAAACAAAAAATATTAGCAGAAGCAGAAGCACTTTTTATGAAATATGGCTTTAAGAGTATTACTATGGATGACATAGCAAGAGAGCTCAGTATTTCAAAAAAAACATTGTATCAGTATTTTGTAGATAAGAATGATTTAGTGAATCATGCAATTGAAAACCATATTTTATGTGATAAAGAAATTTGCTGTAAAATTTTAAATGAACATTTTGATCCTATTGAATTTTTATTTGAAATGAGTAAATCAATTACTGAAAACCACAGAAAAGTGAATGTTGCAGTATTATTCGATTTGAAAAAATATTTTAAACCAGCATGGGATAAATTAGAAAATTTTAAATCAGTTTTTATTAATGAACAAATGCTTGCCAATATTACCAAAGGCAAAGAACTTGGCCTATACAGAGAAGATATAAATACAGAATTAGCAGCAAAGTTATATGCTCACAGTGTAGAATTTATGATGAG
>CAISTO010000303.1 GCA_903888395.1 uncultured Bacteroidota bacterium
GATATACTGGTTTAAGTATTTCAAATATTGAAGTAAAATCATCACCAGAGTGGATACAAAATAGGTTAAAAGCAATTGGAATAAATCCAATAAACAATATTGTAGATGCTACCAATTATGTGTTACATGAATTAGGTCAACCCTTACATGCTTTTGATACAGATAAAATTATTGGCAATAAAATAATTGTAAAAAAAGCAATTGAAGGCAGTAAATTTAATACTCTTGACAAAGTAGAACGCGTTTTAAAAGGATATGAGTGCATGATATGTGATGCGGAAAAACCATTGGCATTAGCAGGCGTATTTGGTGGAATTGATTCAGGAATTTCGGCTACAACAAAAAATATATTTTTAGAAAGTGCTTACTTTGATGCAGCCACCATTAGAAAAGCTGCAAAAGGCCACGGATTAAGTACTGACGCAAGTTTTAGATATGAACGAGGAACAGATCCTAACATTACGATAGTTGCTATTAAACGCCTTGCAAATTTAATTATTGAAATTGCTGGAGGCACTATAAGTTCAGCCATTATTGATGTATATCCAACAAAAATTGAAAACACAATGATTGATTTTTCATTGACAAAATCGAATCAATTAATTGGTAAGGAAATTGAAAAAGAAAGAGTAGTAGAAATTCTAAAAGCTTTGGACATTGAGATAGTAGAAGATAAAGGTGAGATTTTAAAAATTTCAATTCCACCCTATCGCTCCGATGTGACCAGACCAGCTGATGTTACAGAAGAAATTTTACGTATTTATGGATTAAACAATATTGAAATTGGAAATGATATCAAATCAACCATTTCATATAATGAAACCGAAAATAAAGTGAAACTTAAAAACAATTTGGCTGATTATTTAAGTGCAAATGGTTTCAATGAAATAGCTACCAACACCTTAACAAAATCGGCCTATTACAGTGAAGATGAATTACAAAGTGCGGTAAAAATGTTAAATCCTTTAAGCAGTGATTTAGACATTATGCGTTTAAATATGTTGCCAAATGTATTGGAAGCTTTGCAATATAATAACAACAGAAAACTAAGTAATTTAAAGTTTTTTGAATTTGGTAAAACATATTACAAAGGCGAAAAAACAGAAGCTGGTGGAATTAATTTGTTGGAAAACTATGTGGAGAAATCGCACTTAATTTTAGCTTTAACAGGAACTGTTGAAAACGAAAGTTGGATAAATAATAACAAGCCTTCTAGCTATTTTATACTAAAAGGATATGTTCAAAATATATTTGCTAAAAGCAAAATAAACAAATTAGAATTTTTAAGCATTGAGAACCTTCAGTATAATTTTGCAATTGCTGTTATTTACAAGAAAAAACAAGTAGCAGTTATTGGTGAAATAAATAAAAATTTAACCAATAAATTTGATTTGAATTCACCTGTATTTTTTGCGGATATCAATATTGATTTATTGATGGAATTTAACAAAACTGAAAAATCATTTATTAAATCTGTACCCATATTCCCAACTGTTAGAAGAGATTTAGCTTTATTAATAGACGAAGCAATCAACTATTCTCAATTAGAAAAAATAGCTTTAAAAACAGAAAGCAATTTAATAAAACAAGTAAATGTTTTTGATGTGTATAAAGGCGATAAAATAGAAAAAGGTAAAAAGAGTTATGCTTTAAGTTTTATGCTGCAAGATGAAAATAAAACATTAACCGATGAAGAAATAGATTCGGTTATGAATAAATTAATTAAGAACTTTGAGAAAGAAACAGGAGCTATTTTAAGAGGATAATTTAGAAAAAAAAGAAAAATGGATTCAAATTCATTATTAATTTCAGAAATAAAACTAAAAGTTTTAAAGTTATTGAATCAAAATAAAAAATTGACCACTAGCAATATGGAGTTACAAAACGAGGTGAATGAGTTGCGAAAGAATATAGAAAACAAAAAAAATAAAATAGAACAATTAGAAGATAACAATAAAATTATTAAACTTGCGAGTGAAATGCAATTGTCGATTTCAGAAAAAAAGCAGTTAAAATCAGAATTAACTGACAAAATAAAACTAATAGATGATTGCATAAAAATGTTAGGCGAATAAAGAATAAACCTTAACAGATTGAACGAAATATCAATAAATATCAGTATAGCTGGGCGCAAATATCCGCTAACCATCGCTGCAAACGAGGAGCAAAATATTAGGGCTTTAAGTAAAATGATAAATGAAAAAATGCAAGCTTATGGCAAGCAATTTTCATTAAAAGATAACCAAGATGCATTAGCCATGTTTGCAATAGAACTAGCTACTGAATATCAAAAAATAAGTTTGCTTTTGGAAGCAAACACGCAGCAAACAAGCAAAGAATTGCTTGAGTTACAAAAACTAATTGCTGAGGTTCAACTGTAAAGAAATTTTTCTTCGTTTAACTGAGTAATACTGGTAAAAGCTAGTTTACTGATTTTTTAAAATTTAAAAAAATTAAACCCAAAACAAATGGAAATTTATTTAGTAGTTATTATTGCTATGCTCACATTTGGTGGTGGCGCGATTGTGATGTTTATAGTAAATAACAATTTACAAAAAAACAAAGCAAACACACTATTGAAAGATGCTGAGTCACAAGCTGAAATTATCAAAAAGAAAAAAGAGTTGGAAGCCAAAGAAAGGTTTTTACAGTTAAAATCAGACCATGAAAAAGATGTAAATCAACGTAACATTGCTGTAATTCAGAACGAAAACCGTTTGAAACAAATTGAAAATAATTTGAAACAAAAAACCGATGCATTAACTAAAAAAGATTCGGATTTAGATCAAGTAAAACAATCGTTAGAAAAACAACAAGAAAACTTAACAGTTAAGCAACAAGAGGCTGATAAGGCATTATTGAATCAACAAAAACAATTAGAAAAAATAGCTGGTTTAACAGCTGAAGAAGCTAAAAAACAATTGGTTGAAACATTAACAGAACAAGCCAAAACAGAAGCATTAAGCAGGGTTAAAGACATTGTAGATGAAGCCAAACTTACTGCTAACAAAGAAGCTAAAAAAATTATTTTAGGTACAATTCAACGCACAGCTGCTGAGCATGCAATAGAAAATGCAATTTCAGTATTTAACATTGAAAGTGATGAATTAAAAGGAAGAATTATTGGAAGAGAAGGAAGAAATATTAGGGCTTTAGAAGCTGCAACAGGTGTAGAATTTATAGTAGATGATACCCCAGAAGCAATTATTCTTTCATGTTTTGACCCAATTAGAAGAGAAATAGCTCGTTTGGCTATTCATAGATTAGTTACAGATGGAAGAATTCACCCAGCGCGAATTGAAGAAGTAGTAGCAAAAACTAAAAAACAAATTGAAGACGAAATAGTAGAAATTGGCGAGCGTACTTGTATTGACTTAGGAATTCATGGTTTACATCCTGAATTAATAAGAATGGTTGGACGCATGAAATACAGAAGTAGCTATGGTCAAAATTTATTAATGCACAGTAGAGAAGTAGCCAATTTATGTGCTACCATGGCTGCTGAATTAGGTTTAAATGTAAAATTGGCAAAACGTGCTGGATTATTACATGATATTGGAAAAGTGCCAGATGATGATGCTGAAACTCCACATGCTTTATTAGGTATGAAGCTAGCTGAAAAATATAAGGAACATCCAGAAGTAGTGAATGCCATTGGAGCCCATCATGATGAAATAGAAATGACAAGTATTTTATCGCCAATAGTACAAGCTTGTGATGCCATTAGCGGAGCTCGCCCAGGTGCTAGAAGAGAAGATACTGAAAACTACATGAAACGCTTAAAAACATTAGAAGACATGGCGCTAAGTTTTAAAGGCGTTACAACTGCTTTTGCTATTCAGGCTGGTCGTGAGTTACGTGTAATGGTAGAAAGTGAAAAAGTAACTGATGAAGAATCAGAAATGATTTCATTACAACTATCAAATAGAATTCAAACTGAAATGACTTATCCAGGTCAGATTAAAGTAACTGTAATCAGAGAGAGAAGAGCGGTTAATTATGCTAAATAACAAGCATTATTAGATACAAAAAAAGGGCAAATAATTAAAATTATTTGCCCTTTTTTGTTAATAAAAACTTCAATTATTATTTACCTGCTACTACAAATAACAAACCAACTAACATAAATAGGATTCCAATTAATATACTTACTAAAAGTACAAAAACTAAACCTAATATAATAAAAACCCAACCTATTGTACCTAAAGGTGATGAATCAGTATTTTGCGGTTTGTTTTTATTCTCTTTTATCTGTTTTTTGAGTTCTTGTTTTAATTGTTTTAAATTAGTTTTTGGAGGATTAGATGTTACTTTTTGACTTATAAAGTTGTTTTTAATTTCTTCATTTTTCAATTCAATTACTTCAGCATTTTTAATATTATTTCCTTCTATTTGATTATGTATATCAATAAAGCTTAATTTTTCAGATTCATTGCTGATTAAATTGTTTCCATGTGTGGAAGCTTCAATTATTGATATTTTAGGAACTGTTTTTTTTACAACTGTTAGTGGTGGAGTTTTATCAGGTCTTACTAAATTTAAATTGTGATAATGTCCGAAATTACAAGATGAAATCAATAATGAAATAGTCATTATTGCAAAGATGTTTTTGGTAGTTTTTTTCATAGTTATATGTATTTAATTTTAATTTCAGTA
>CAISTO010000304.1 GCA_903888395.1 uncultured Bacteroidota bacterium
AATTCAATATCAATAAAACGAGCGGGTAATGCCACCACATTTGCATCATTGTGTGTACGAGCCAATGAACTAATTTCTTCTGTCCAACAAAGTGCACTTCTAATTCCTTGGTGCTTATTAGCAGCCATATTTACACCATTTCCGCTTCCACAAATTAGAATTCCTAATTCATTTTCTTTGTTTTCAACACTTAACGAAAGTGTATGAGATACATCGGGATAATCCATTGATGCAGTAGAATGGGTGCCAAAATCAGTTACTGTGTAATTTAAATCTACAAGCATGGCTTTAATTATTTCTTTGTATTCAAATCCTGCGTGGTCGGCTGCTATTGCTATTTTCATAATATTGATTTTATATTTTTGATTTCGATTTGTTTTTCTCTACTCTTCTTGCCACAAAAATACTTGATTCAAATAAAGCATAAAGTGGAATAGCCATTAATATTTGACTTGCCATATCGGGGGAAGGAGTTAAAATACCCGCAACAATTAAAATAATTACTAAAGCATGTTTGCGGTATTTGCTCATTATTTTAGCACTTAATATTCCAATTTTAACTAAAAAATAAACCAATATTGGCATTTCAAACATTAATCCGCAAGCCATGGTAATAGTGGATATAAATGAAATATATGATTCTAAATTGATTTCATTATTTACCAACTCACTTACCTGGTATGAACCCATAAATGTAATGGAAACTGGCGATAAAAAGAAGTATCCAAAACTTATTCCTGCAAAAAATAACATAGAGCTAAAAAATACTAAACCTCTTGCGTAACTTATTTCTTTTTTACTTAAAGCTGGTTTTATAAAACTCCATAATTGCCATAAAATATAAGGGAAAGCAATGATTATTCCTGCAATAAATGCAATCCATAAATGTTGCGTAAATTGCCCTGTCATGTCAATATTTTTCAATTCAAAGTTGATGCTTTTCATGCAAAATTCATCAGTTCCTTTTGCCCAATACGATAATTTACAAAGCACACGATAACTTAAAAAATCAATCCGCATTGGACCAAAAATAATGATATCGAATAATATATGTTTATTTAAAAATGCAGTAACACCCGCTATTAATATTGCTACAACTGAGCGAAATAAATGGCCTCTTAACTCATCAATATGGTCAAAAAAAGTCATTTCTTTTTTTTCTGTTGAATCGTTATCTTTTGTTTGATCTAGTGACATATAATTTATAAACGAACGCGAAAGTAATTATTTTAGTTGATAGTTGTTGGTTGATAGTTGATAGCTTAAGTGATTCCGATATATCGGGAGGCAATAAGCAATTCAAATATTATTGCTACAAGTTAGAGACCAGACGCCAGACTAAAAAAAAATTATCCAATGTCAACCCTTGTAACAGATATTAATTGGCTAGCTTGTTTAATTTTATTCATTAAATCTTCCAAATGTTTGGTATCATTTACTTGAAGTGTAATATTTCCTTCAAACATTCCTTCGTTTGCAGTTACATTTATCGACTTCATGTTTATTTGTAATTGAGTAGAAATAATATTGGTAATGGCACT
>CAISTO010000305.1 GCA_903888395.1 uncultured Bacteroidota bacterium
CAACAAAAACAAATTGATATAATGAAAGTACAACTAGAAAATAAATAATACTATGAATTATTTTAAAATAATTACCCTCTTTTCTTTTATTCTGTTTTTTGCTAATTGCAACCCCAAAGAGGAAATTGCACCTGAAAATCCATGTGCCGGACAAGAGGAAGTAAAGGCAGATTTTGTGATAGAAGAATTAATTGGAGATAGGTGGTTTGAAGGTGATACCATTGCTGATTATGGAAACAAAGTTAGGTTTAGGGCTTTGCAAAAAGCCGATAGTTACATGTGGATTTTGGGTCTAGACACTTTTTACATGCAAACAGTAACTAAAAGTTCATTTCCATTTGGTTGGTTAGATGCCAAATTAATTGTAAGGCGCAAACCAAATGAAATTTGCTTTCCTGCCGATGATGGCATTGATTTTTCTGAAAGGAAATTTTATGTGTGGCCTGTTTCAAATATACTTTTCCCGGAGCCTATTCGCTTTCCGCCCTATCCTATTTATGGAACATATAGGGGCTATAATTTATCAAACCCAAACCTTGAATTTAATGTAACCTTATATGATACATTATGGAAATATAGCAATGGAGATCCTGCTTATGTTGGTTTGGTTAATGGTATTCCTTATGTTACTTCCAAATGGAATGTATTATTAAATAATAATGCTACACTATACGATTATTGTATGGGTAAAATAAGCCCTTTAAAGTTGAACATTAATATTGATGTAGCGAGAGGGAATCTGTTAGGGAATCCAGTAGCGCCAATGATACCTGTTATGAATGGATATGCGTATCTCGATAGAAAAAACCTCAACAAAATCACAATTGAATACAGTTATGCCGATACCATTCCACTAGGCAGCAGTGAACTAAAATTTAAAGACACATACATTGGTACTAAAATATATTAAACCAAAATTCAATAAAATTATGAAAAAAATATTTATAAGCCTACTAACAGCCATTATTTTACTAACATTTGCCTGCAACCCAAAAGAGGAAATTGCACCTGAGAATCCGTGTGGGAAATATATTGAACCAAGTGCTGATTTTATTATGGAGAAAACAACATACGAGCTTGACAACGATGATGAATATATTTGGTATAACAATCCATTTAATAAAAAAGACACCATTGATTTAGGTAGAGTTATACAATTTAGCAGTGAGTTTCAAGATACCAATATTTATAAACATACTTGGTATGTTGGAAAAGAGGTTATTACTGATTATAAAGTATGGAGAGATTTTTTTGTATTTCCAAACACTTATATAACCATTTATCATACAATGAAATGGAAACCAAATAAATTGTGTAACCCTAACGATGACGGCTACGATTCAACAAGTTTTACATTTCAGGTAATTGATAGATTTAAAGCCTTAAACACAATTGGTAAATACAAGTTTGTTTATGACACATTAGGTGCTCCATTTCCGCAAGATAGTATTGATGTTGAAATATATTTTTCGGCTAATAATAAACCCGATAGTGTATTGATAGATCCTAAACCAAGTATGATAAATTATAACTTAAGAATAAAAGGTTTATATACTGAATATCCAAATGGAGAAGGAAAAGTTCCTTCAAATAAAGACCCATTAGATGGAAATTATAGAATAATCGCAAACTCATATATAGTTGCAAATCCTAACTCGACAATATTTATAGGAGATTTTTACTTGTATGTTGATAATAAAAATTATGTGAAATTAACATATATAAATAATTACAGAAAGTATTCATTAAAAGGTAGAAAAACAAACTAACTTAATTATAAACAATCAAAATGAAAAAAATAATATTAAGTATAAGTATAATAAGTTTTTGCGTAAACTTATTTGCACAAAATGTAAATGGAGTGAGTACTAACCCACTCAATCCAATAAATCCCGTGTTTTTACCATGGGCTAATCAATTTTTAGGCAGCGGAATTACCCATGATCCTTTTCTAAATGCATTTGATTGGAGTCCCAATGTGCTTGGTAGTACTGTTGTTTCAGATAGAATTCCTTTTGTATCTAATCAATTTAATGTTGGGGGAATAGGAGCAGTAACTAAACTAAACCCTTTTAATACAGGAATGCTAGGAAGTAGCTCTAGTTATATGAATTCTGTGGCTAAACCTGGTGTGGATGTAAAAGATAGAGATTTTAGGTGGCAAGATGGTTGGGAATTATTATGGTTAAACTTGGGCCTAACACCCGATTTAGTTCATACAGATGTTTCTGTTCCTGGAAGTGCATTTCAAACACCTACACCTCCCGCTCCAGAGCAAATGCCTTACTTTGTTTTGTACAATAGATATAAGGGAACGATGCGCATATTTGCCAATGCTTTTTTTAATAGAACTACTTTTGGTAACCCACAAAAAGTAATGCCTACCTTGTTTTTTTCAGATAAGGATGAGCTAAACGGAATGTTAAGACATGCAGCAACTTATGACCAAGCATTAGATCAAAAAACCCAAATAAGTAATGTTTCAGGTCCGTCATTTCAAACCACAAACCCTGGACAATGGTTAATGGCCGACTTTCAGATTGGTTTCGATCCTTGTATTTGCAACAGAAACAACGCACTATTAAAATTTAGATTCAATCAAATAACTAGTATGGATATAACAATGGTAAGCAGAAGCATAAGTCTTACCAAAAAATTTGATGATAATAATTATTTAGATTCTAGCTTTATGAATTTAAATGATGTAGATAATAAAACTCAAACATATAAACCTGGAACTAGAATTTATGGAGAAATGAAAGGATTGTTAGATGGCTATAAAAGTTCATTGGCACAATACGAAAAAGATTTAGCTAACTATAATTCTTTAGACAATCTTTTAAAAAGGGCAGCAATTGATATTTTAAAAGATGGCATTACATCAACGGGCAGTATGGTCGGAGCAGGAGTAGCTGGTAGTTTTTTCACAAATTCACCTATGAAAAACTTTATTTTAAAAAATAAGTTAAAAGTAGGTTTATTTTCTGGTGGTTTGATTGATTTGGATACCAATAATGCAAATGCTTTTGCTAATAGTGTAACCGATGGTACCAAAAGCATTTTAGGACAAGGATTTGATTTTTTGAATACACTTATTGATGTTCCGAGTAACCCTATAAAACCAAGTCCACCGACAGCAACTTTTACAGAAACTTCATACAAAGGTACAATAGATTATAAAAATCCAGTTGCCACGGATGGGTTGATTGTACCTGGTGCCATTCCTCTTGGCTATCCCGATGCGAGTGGAAATCCTACCAATCCTGGTGTAAACAGGATTAATTACCCCGCTTACAACGAGGTATTGGGTTTATTTGCTTTGCTTGAAACACCTAAAATAGAAGTTTCTGCAAAAAATATAAATAATTCTGTGTCATTTAATAAAAGAGATATACAAACTTACTCATTTAATGTTACTGGTCAGAAAACAAATTATCAAATTAGGCTTAAAGAACCTTTGAAATACAGATTTAACCATGTTGTGGATTTAAATTTTAATAAAACTAAGTTGTATTATTCTTTTAGAATAAAGTTTAAAAATAAAAAACCTACTCTAAGTGGAATTGATGCTTCAATTTATGGAAGTTCAGCATTAAGAAATACTCAAATGATTGCAAATCAAACAGTTTTAGAAATTAATGTAAATAATGTTGAATCATTTGGAACAGGAAATGATAATAGGTTTGTAATTATTACAACCCCGTTTACAGAAGTAAAGAATATTCTAAATGAACCTTTTAGTATTAATAATATTTTAGATATTCTTATGACATTAGTTGTAGACTTAAATAGAGAAAAAGATCCAAATAAGTTTGCATCTAATTTAAATTTAACTTTAAATGATTATTCAAGTATAGAATCAATTGACTTAAAACTCATGGCAGACATGTATTTTTTAAGCCCAGGTTCAAAGGGTCAAGAATTAAATACCTTACAAACTTTTACTTATAATATTTACCAAAATAGTGGAAGCGATAATCAAACACCTGAAGAAACAGATAATACAATTGGAAACGTTACTTTTTTAAATGTCAAAAAAAGCCTCTTAAAACATCAGCCTGGGAATGTTGTGTTTGATAATATCCAAATCTCTCCAGCAACCATAGCTTCTTACACTCATCATTGGGTTAATGCCACTGAAATGCACATTTATGTTGAAAATGCCATTTTGAAAAACAATATTACAGTTGCACCAGGGTATACCGTTTATATTCATATTTTAGGGTCAGCTATTAGTAATCCTGAAAGCACTTGGCAGCCAGAATTAGTTTTGGATAATATGAAAAGTGAAGATTTGTATAACAATCCATTGATATATGAAGCAACGGATGATGAATTAAAGGACTTTTGTAAAATTGAAAATAATAAGTACCAAGCCAATACATCACTTTCAAAAACCAGCAACGAGCCTATTGCTAAGCCAAGCAAAGTTATAGAAAAACCCGCCATCCAATTCAATATTTATCCTAATCCAGCCAATGATATAGCTACTGTAACTTATCAATTAAATGGTGCATTGGCTGAAAGTATTAGTATTTACAATTTAGCAGGCTCTTTGGTTCAAAAAATTACTTTAACTGAAAGTAATAACAATCAAATAATGCTAAATACACAAGATTTGGCTGCTGGAGTTTATTTAGTAACATTAAGTGCTAGTAACGGTTACTCTGAAACAAAAAAACTAATCATAGCAAAATAACATGAAAAAACTTTATCTATTTTTATTTGGAATAAGCATGCTGCAAGTTCGTGCACAAAAGCTTCAAAGCATTTACCAAAACACCCAACTTTTTGTAAAGTTGGGTGTTACTCAAAACAATTTATTTAATCATCCTTTGTTTAATCAACAACTAGTAGGTTTAGAAATGGGCGCTCAACTACAAACAAAATGGAGTGAAAAATTTTATACACAAGTGGGTTTAAGTTATGTGCGCAAAGGTTCGGCCAGAGAGGTAATTTATAATAATTTAGTTGGAGAAAAAGTACTTTCTTATACTGAAAATGTGTATTTACATTATGTGCAATTACCCTTAATTTTTAATTACAAACATACCTTTAGTGGCCCTAGTTATTTATTAGCAGGCGCAGGTGCTTATGGTGCTTATTTGTTTTCGGCTTGGGTTAATCCGCAACATGAATACCTGAATCATGAACAAGCCAAAGGTTATAATAATTGGGACATGGG
>CAISTO010000306.1 GCA_903888395.1 uncultured Bacteroidota bacterium
AATTTATTGGTAACAAAAGGTTCTGTTTGTATAAATGGAGTAAGTTTAACTGTGGTTAGTGCCCAAGAAGATTGGTTCAGTGTAACCATTATTCCTTATACATTTGAACATACAGTTTTTCATCAATTCAAAGAAGGTGATAAAGTTAACATTGAGTTTGATATTATTGGAAAATACATTGTAAAAATGAATAGTAATAACAATTTATAATTTTATTCCACCAATATTTTTTCTGCTACTTGTCCACTTAAAGTAGTGGTTATTTTATTCACTTTTATTTTCAATAATCCATCAAAAACTTCTCGGTCAATGATTTCAATACTGGAATATAGTGAAATACCCACTCTACTTAAATAGCTTAAAAAATCAGAGGAAGAATCACTGACAGCAACAAACCTCACGGTTTTTCCAATTTCAATATTCGACAATAACTTCAAGTTTGTTTTTGGAAGCTTACCGTTTTTGTCAGGAATAGGAGCGCCATGAGGATCGTATTTTGGATTGCTTAAAATTAAGTCCATCTTTTCAAAAAACAAAGGACTTTTAATATGTTCAACTTCCTCGGCTATGTCATGCACTTCCTCCCAACCAAAACCCATTATTTTTACTAAAAACAATTCTGTTAATCGATGTTTGCGAATTACCTCCAATGCTTGTTTTTTACCTTTTTCAGTTAAAATAAAACCTTTGTATTTTTGGTATTCTACTAATTCTTTATCAGCTAATTTATTGACCATGCTATTAATAGTAGGTAATTTTACATTTAGCTTTTCCGAAAGTTTGCTAGCAGTAGCGCCCGTTTCATTTTGACTTAAGTTATAAATGGCTTTTAAATAATTTTCTTCTGCTAATGTTCTCATGCCTCAAATATAATAATACTATTTGTAAAATATATTTGTTAGATATCTCTAACAAATTATATTTGCTGCTCTAATTGTATGAATACATTGAAAAAATACTTTTCATCAGTCTTATTGTTTATCCTTTTTAATCAACAGTTATTGGCTCAATCACTTGATTTTAAAGGAAAAATTGTTTCTGATGGAACTCCAATTCCTTTTGCAATTGTTACCATTAAAGAAACCAATCAAAGTGTTCAAACTGACAATGAAGGAAGTTTTGTTTTAAAAAATATTATAGAAGATTCTTATACCTTAACCATCAAAGCCATTGGATTTGAAAGCAAATCAATAAAATATTTCAAAAAAGATATTTCAAATAATTCAATAAAAATTAATTTAATGGCCATCGAATTTGGATTGATTGAAGTGGTAATAAGCGGAACTTTAAAGGAAATAAGTAGGAAAGAAAGTACGGTTCCCGTTGAAGTTATTTCGCCTAAATTGTTTCAACAGAATCCCACGTCCAATATTTTTGAAGCCATTGGCATGGTGAATGGAGTTAGGCCACAATTAAACTGCAATGTTTGCAATACTGGCGATATTCATATTAATGGAATGGAAGGCCCATATACCATGGTAATGATTGATGGAATGCCAATAGTTTCGGCACTTTCTACAGTTTATGGATTGATGGGAATTCCTAATTCAATTATTGAAAGAGTAGAAATTCAGCGAGGGCCGGCTTCTACATTATACGGATCAGAAGCAGTTGGAGGTTTAATCAATATCATTACAAAAAATCCTTTAATAGCCCCAAAGTTCAACATTGACTTTAACACCACCAGTTATTTGGAAAATAATTTAGATATGGCTTACAAACTTAAATTAAGTCCAAAAATTCAATCGTTATTAAGTGCCAATGTATTTTATTTTGATAAAATATGGGATTTAAACAATGATAATTTTACTGATATGACGATCCAAAAACGTATTTCAATATTTAATAAAATCAATGTTGAACGTAATGGAAATAAAATTGCAAATATTGCAGCAAGGGTTTTTTATGAAGACAGATGGGGTGGGGAAACCAATTGGAATCAATCGTTCAGAGGTGGCGACAGTGTTTATGGTGAAAGTATTCAAACCAAAAGATTGGAATTATTAGGTAATTATCAATTGCCGTATTTTAGGGAAAAAGTGGTTTTAAATAGTTCAATCAATTACCATGATCAAAATTCGGTGTACGGAAAAGTAGCATATTTGGCCACTCAAATCATTGCATTCAACCAAATAACATTTGATAAAACAATAGCTAAAAAACACAATATTTTAATGGGCGCTGCATTGCGTTATACCTATTATGATGATAATACCTCTGTTACCCAAACAATAGATTCAATCAATAAACCGAACATCATATACTTACCAGGTTTTTTTATTCAAAACGATTTTAAAATTAACCAAAAACATAAAATGTTAATGGGTTTGCGTTGTGATATGAATTCATTTCATGGTGCTATATTTTCTCCACGATTAAATTATAAATTTACTCCAAATACCTACAACACTTTTAGGTTAAGTTTGGGTAATGGCTATCGAGTTGTAAACCTTTTTAGCGAGGAACATGCAGCTTTAACAGGAGCAAGGCAAGTAGTTATTGTAAATGAGCTGAAGCCAGAACAGTCGTGGAATGTATCGTTTAATTTTGTTAGATATTTCTCTATCAATAAAGGATTTATTAACTTAGATGCGAATGTATTTTATACTTATTTTACCAATAGAATTGTACCTGATTATTTTACTGATGCCAATAAAATTATTTTTAATAATTTGAATGGATACTCTATTAACAGAGGTTTGAATATAAGTGCAGATGCTACATTCAATAAAAACATAAAAGCCAATATAGGTTTTACTTTGGTGAAAGTTTTTACTATGAATAAAGACAGTTTTAATTCAGAAAAAAAGCAAAATCAAATCCAAACGCCACCGCTTACTTTTAATTACGGTTTGAATTATCATTTTATCAAATCGAAAATTACTATTGATTTGAATGGAACACTCACCAGCCCAATGCTTCTACCTGTTTTACCAAACGATTTTAGGCCAGCAGAATCACCTTGGTTTGCATTGATCAATTTGCAAATAACCAAAGTTTTTAAAAACAATTTATCCATTTATGGTGGAGCAAAAAACTTGTTAAATTTTATTCCTAAGCATCCAATCATGCGTCCGTTTGACCCATTTGACAAACAAGTTTCGCTCAATAATCCTAATGATTATACCTTTGATCCGAGTTATAATTATGCTCCATTGCAAGGCATCAGGGCCTTTGTTGGAGTAAGGTATAGTTTCAAATAAATTTTTATTGTTTACTTGATGATAATAAGCTTTAATTTTTCTTTATTTGAAGAAAATAATAAAGACAATCTTGAAAGAGAAAAAACATTTTTTATGGTTTGCAGCAATTTTAATTGGAATTTCTTTCCAAATATTTTGCAATAGCAATGAATCAACAACCATAGAAAGCAAATATTTAAACCACAACGATTCTGTTAAATATGTTGGTATGCAACAATGCAGAGCTTGCCATGCCAATATTTATAATTCATTTACAGAAACAGGAATGGGTAAAAGTTTCGACTTGGCAACACCTCAAAAATCGAGTGCGGATTTTACCAAACACCATGTAGTTTACGATAAATTTAAAAACTTGTATTACCATCCTTATTGGAAAAACAATTCCATGTATATATTAGAATATAGGTTAGATGGAAAAGATACCATTTATAAACGTACCGAAAAGGTAGATTATATCATTGGCTCTGGCCAACATACCAATTCTCATTTGATGAATGTAAATGGATATATTTATCAATTGCCATTAACGTGGTATGCACAATTACAGAAATGGGATTTGCCACCAGGATTTGAAAATGGTAGTAACAGTCGTTTTAGTCGAACTATAGAATTTGAGTGCATGAGTTGCCACAATGCATTTCCAAGTGTAACAGATTTTACAGCCAATAAATTTGTAAATATTCCAAATGGAATAGACTGTGAACGTTGCCATGGGCCTGGTGAAGCACATTTAAAAGATAAAATAGCTGGTAATTTAGTAGACACCGCACATGAAATTGATTACACCATTGTTAATCCGAAAAAATTACCTTGGGAACGCCAAATAGATGTTTGTCAGCGTTGCCATTTACAAGGGAATTCGGTTTTAAAAGAAGGAAAAACGTTTAAAGATTTTAAACCAGGCATGGTATTAAGCGATTTTTGGGAAGTGTATATGCCTAAATACAAAGGTCAAAACGATGAATTTATTATGGCTAGTCATGCGCAACGATTGCAGTTAAGCAAATGTTTTACTGAAAGTAACAAGCAAAATAAAACTGCTAGTAAAAACTTTGAAACTTTAAATTTAACTTGTATTACTTGTCACAATCCGCATGTAAGTGTTAAAAAAACAGGCACACAAATATTTAATAATGCTTGTATCAAATGCCATTCAAGCAATACGCAAACGGTATGCGCTGAAACAGAAAAGAACAGAATGGTGAAACAAAATGATTGTTCAAGTTGTCATATGCCACGTTCGGGAACCATAGATATTCCCCATGTTTCGGTTCATGATCATTGGATAAAGAAACCATCAAAGCAGGGTGAAATTGATAAAATAAAAGAGTTTGCAGGATTATATTGTATCAATAATTCTACTACAACTGATTTATCAAAAACCAAAGCTTTGATTAATTATGTAGAGAAATTCAATGGAAATAAAACAGCTTTATTGCAAGCAAGTGATTTGATAAAAAACAACACAGAAATGGATTGGTTAGCTGCGCAAATTCAAATATATTTTTTGCAAAACGACTTTGAATCGATTGTAAATAAAGCATCATTTATAAATGTAAATGAGCAAACAAATGCTTGGCTTTGTTATCGGGTTGGGCAAGCATTTTTAAGTAAAAATGATTTTGTAAGATCAGAATTGCTCTTTGAAAAAGCGGTGTCGCTATCTCCGCAAAGTATTGATTTTATTGATAAATTAGCGCAGGCAAAAATTATGTTGAATAAATTAGATGAGGCAATTTCATTACTAAACAATAATTTAAAAACCAACAACAAGCAGGAGGGTAGTTATGTGAATTTGGGCTTTGCATATTTAAAACAAAATAATATTGCGCTAGCCAAAAACAATTATAATAAAGCACTAGCATTAAATCCAGATAACGAACAAGCATTGCTTAACTTAGCAGCAGTTTATAATATAGAAAATAACAAAACTGAAGCACTAAAATTATTGAAACGAATATTGGTAATTAATCCCAAAAACGAAGAAGTGAAACAATTGATGGGAAAATTGGAATACTAAGTCAGTTCGAGCGGAGTCGAGAACCTTTAGCCTTTTCTCGACTCCGCTCGAAATGACCTAATATCCGCTGGTTTGGATTTGCAATCCAAATCATTTACTAAAAGGATTTTTAATCCGCTTTTTTCAAGCCTGTTTCTAGCAAATGCATTCAATGGAATTGATATTTTATGCATTACAAATGCTAATAGTATTGTAATGCGGTTTGCAAAACCGCACTAGCTGTGTCGAGAACCATTAGCCAGTTCTCGACTTCGCTCGAACTGACAAATTAAATTTTTTTTTAAGAGGATTGTTTTCTATTTATAAATATCTTTTCTATGGCCTATCTTTTGTATTTCTATAACTTTTACCACATCTTCAATACTATAAACAATCCTATAATCTCCAGTTCTTACACGCCATAATTCGTTTTTTTGCGCTTCCAATTTCTTTGCACCAACAGGGCGAGGGTTACTTGCCAAATCATCAATTACAGCAGCAATTTTCTTTACAATGGTTGTGGGAAGTTTGCTTAATTCTTTTTGAGCCGACTTCTTTAAAACAATGCTGTACATCATTACAGTTTACCTTTTTTCTTTAGTTGCATTTTCGCTTCCTCCCAAGCTACAGTTGGCTCTTCTGCGCGCGATTCAGCAATAATTACATCAAATAAATCTTCTATTTGTTCATCATATTGAACCAAAGTTTTCATTTCGATAACAACTGCTTTCTTACGGTTTTTATCATCGGTTATATAGCTTACACCTTTCATGTTGTTAATAATTTTTGTTTTTACAAATATAAAAAATATGAACTCATAACCTTTAATTTTATTTGATCATAAATATTGCCACTATTCCTTCATATAATCCAGTGGAGTCGGACAATGTTATATAAATAGACTGTTAGTTGTAAAGACTTTTAACTAAACCTCTTTACAATTTCCTGTAAGATTTCCAACATCCAACATTCAACATCCAACATCCAATCCCGATACATCGGGACATCATTTGATTTTTGCTGCTAAAAGTTAAATAGTATGTTTTAAAAAATAGTATAAGTTTGTAACATAAATTTTAAAATCAATTCAACTATGAAATTTGCTACCAAAGCTATACATGCTGGACAAGAACCTGATCCAACTACAGGTGCAGTAATGACTCCCATTTATCAAACGTCTACTTTTTGGCAAGCTAGTCCGGGTAAACACCAAGGATATGCTTATGCTCGTGGAAAAAACCCAACGCGTGATGCTTTACAAAAATGTATTGCAGCTTTAGAAAACGGTAAACATGGTTTGTGTTTTAGTAGTGGAATGGGTGCCATTGACGCAGTAGTTAAGCTTTTGAAACCAGGTGATGAAGTAATTACAGGTAACGATTTATATGGTGGAACTTACCGCATGTTTACTAAAATTTTTGCTAATTATGGCATCAAATTTCATTTCATTGACTTGAATAATGCACAAAATATCATAGCAAGTATCAATGCAAATACCAAGTTGATTTGGATTGAAACACCCACCAATCCTACCATGCAAATAGTTGATATTGCTGCTTGTGCAGCTATTGCCAACGCGCATCATTTAATATTAGGAGTCGACAATACTTTTGCCTCACCCTATTTGCAAAATCCATTAGATTTAGGCGCACATATAGTTATGCATTCGGCTACTAAATACATGGGCGGACATAGCGATGTAATTATGGGTGCATTAATTGTAAACGATGATTCTTTGTTTGAGCAATTAGCATTTATCAATAACAGTTGTGGTGCTACTCCAGGCCCCCAAGATTGTTTCTTGGTATTACGTGGTTTAAAAACTTTGCATTTGCGCATGAAAGCACATTGCGAAAACGGAAAAGTAATAGCCCATTTATTAGCCAAACATCCCAAAATAGAAAAAGTGTATTGGCCAGGTTTTGAAAATCATCCGAACCACGACATTGCAAAAAGACAAATGAGCGATTTTGGTGGAATGATATCTATTGTGCTGAAAAATGCAAGTTTGGAAGATACTTTTAAAATTGCATCAGGATTTAAAGTATTTACCTTAGCCGAAAGCTTGGGTGGCGTAGAAAGTTTAATTAACCATCCTGCAACCATGACTCACGCTTCAATTCCTAAAGCAGAACGCGAAGCCGCTGGAGTTGTTGATAGCTTGTTACGCCTAAGTGTTGGCGTAGAAGATATAGACGATTTAGTGGAAGATATTTTAAATGTTTTAGGATAAATAGTAATTAAAAATAAACAAAAAAAAAAGAACGTTCATCGAGAGATAAACGTTCTTTTTTTTGTTTATTCAAAGATTAACTATTCAAAAATGTTAAACCTAGCACCCACGTTTAATGAAACATGCATAACAACTGGTTTTAAGTCGGTATAATCTAGTGTTTCATTTGAAAATGATACAATTGGCAAACCTAATTTAGTTTCTGCAAAAACATTCAATCTATCAAGGTTAAAATTAGCACCAATCCCTAAATCAAATACAATTCCACTTATAGAGTTTAATCCTGGTTCCATTTCATATAAATTTTGGTCATAATCAGCAATTGTTTGGGTGGCCGATTTAAGTATGTAGCCACCACCTATAATTCCATGCAATGAAAATGGATCTTCGTTTTCGTGAACAAAAGTGTAATTATAGGCACCTGAAATATTAAATATTTTGCAATGATCTATGGTTGGAACATTGATAGTTTGAGGATTTGTTCTATAACTTTGTGCATAAGCTATTTCTGAGCTTACAGCATCAAATGGTAAATTGTAATTAAATCCTACCACAAATGCTGCTTTTTCATCAATTAAGTAGTTAGCTCTAAAATGAATATTGAATGTATTAATATTTGGAGAATACATAAAAGCACCTACTCCTAAGCCAAAACTTAATTTTTCATTATCAAATTGAGCCTGCGTTTTAAATATTCCAATGCTTAAAAGAAAGCTTAGTAATAATAATATTTTTTTCATGATATTTTTTGTTA